>DASVWA010000100.1:0-2401 GCA_036389855.1 Pseudonocardiaceae bacterium | reverse complement strand
GCCGCGGGCATCAACACCAGCCCGGCGAGAAGCTTGCCGCAGTTGCCGACCACCACCGTGCGGACTTGACGGGGCGGCTCAATGCGGCCATCCACGGCGAGGGTGATCGAGGCCCTCGGGGCACTTAGCGCGCGTATTCCGGAGACGAAATACGCCAGCGGGCCCAGCCGGGCCTTCAACTCGTCGGATGCACCGGTCATGATCGCCGCGGCAAAGCCCACCCCGGCCATCACCATAAACACCTGCTCTTCGGCGCGGTCGTCGATGAACACCCGCCCGATGTCAACCGCGCGATTTTTCCCGGATAACGCGATGCGGGTGGCTTGGGCCGGGTCATTCGACGCCATGGCGAGGTTGCGGGCCAGCAGGTTGGACGTACCCGTGGGCACCAGACCCAGCGGGATGCCCGATCCGGCGAGGGCATGCGCCACGTGGCGCACGGTGCCATCTCCGCCGCAGGTGAGCACCACATCCGCGCCGGCGGCCAGCGCACTTCTGGCCTGACCGCCACCCGGGTCCTCGACGGTGGTCTGAAACCACAGCGGTGGCGCCCACCCCAGCTCCGCACACACCCTGGCAATCTGGGCGTGCAACTGCGCCAGGTCATCGATGTGGATCGGGTTGACCACCACTGCGGGCAATGGGCACTCCGGCAGTGAGTCAGGCACCGACTCTGGTTCCACAGACGCTGAAGATACGCCCTGCGATGGGCACAAACCGACTCCTCAGCAAGGGGCCCGATCGCCGGGCACGGTGCCGGGTTTAACCGACCGCCGCCTGTGGCCACCGCACACGGGGAAACGTCTCTGGTGGCCACACCTTCCATTGGATGGGAACAGCAGGCGAGGCCCAGTCCGAGACCCCGGACCGGGACATTACGACTACCGACAGTGCCCAGTCACGGGGCCATCCAAGTGATCTGCAGTCACCGAACGTCCACCTCTCCTGGCAGCGGCACAGCAACTATTGAAGGCGCGGCAGGGTGCTGTGAGACCTCACCGCCCGGTGTCGGTGAGCACGAGCCGGTCGGTGCCGTGCCCCGGGTTGCCGATCGCCCACTCCCACAGCATCTGCCCGGAAGGCTGTGGGGTCGACGAGTCATAGATCAGCTGGTAGCGCACCGCGGGGACCGGCGGATCGTGGCGGTGCGTCCAGTTCCACCGCAGCACCGCCCGGGTGGCCGCCCGGCGATGCGGTACCCTGGTCGAGGTACTAACAGCACCTGCGCGTGGAACGCCAGCGTCCCGACCTCGCCGGGGCCGCCGACGGCCTGGCCGCCGGTGAGCTGGGCGAGTTCGGCGCCGATCGCGGCGTACTGGTCGGGCAACGCCCAGTTGGTGGACATGGGGGCGACCGTCCACGGGACCGGGGTTCCGTCGAGGGCCGCCCCTGGGCCGCCGCGTGGTCGGGCTGCGCCAGGCCGACGGGATGCCACGAGCCACAACGTGCAAGATCATCAGTGATCGCGCTGCTCCGTTGAGAAGCCTGCTCGTGAAACACCTGACTGGGAACCAGGTGCTGGGCGACCGGATATACAGCCGATTGGAGCCCGCCGACGAAGATTCCCTGGCCTACATCAGTTGGTACATCAACGGCTACGGACGACCATAAACGTCCTCGGACCTGGACCCGAGGATAAGGCCCGACCCTGAACGAATTGCAGGTAGTGGCGGGCGCTGCCTGTGACTACGGATCAGAAGGTTAGGAGTTCGAGTCCCTCCGGGCGCTTTCGCTCAACTTGTCGTTGCCGCCCTCGCGGGCGCGGCAGTCCTTAGCCGGCAACTCCCCTAGGTGGTCTTCTTCCTCAGCTGTCGATTGTGCTTGGGTTCCCGCATCGACTTGTGGTCCTCGACCTGTCGGATCAGCTCGCGCTTCGCCTCGGCAAGCGCGCGGTCTAGGTTCCGGTCGGCGGCGACAGCCACCAGCGGCGAGTAGCCGGGTAGGTCCGCCCGCAGGGTGACGTGCTGCTCTTTGCCGTCACGGTCCTTCACCGAGATCTCTACGTTGACATCGTTGGGATCCCAGCGGGCCACATGCGGCACGAGCGCCGACAACGCCTCGCGCACCCAGGGCCGCTCCCCGTCCTTGAACCCGGCGCCGAAGTGCAGCACCTTGTCGAGGACGTCGTGTCGCTGGTTGTCCGTCTCGCTCACCGCAGCCTCGTCTCTCCGGAGTCTCATTTGGACGGTAGATCCTACGGCGGTCGGCGGCGTCCGCAGCCGAGGCCCGTGGGTCATGAGCTCCGGAGCAGGCGGCGTTCGCGCTAACTCGTCGCCGATATGCCCACCCGTGCCCTCCGCGTGCCCTTCATGACGAGCATCAGTGGTCCCTCACGGCTAACCATGGACGACTAAAACCGCTGCTCAAGGGCTCTATCCTGCCCGAATCAAGTTGTTCCCAA
>DASVWA010000099.1:0-2411 GCA_036389855.1 Pseudonocardiaceae bacterium | reverse complement strand
GCTCAAGAATAGTGTCCCCATGCCTAGATGATGACATGTTGATCTACACTTGGCGAGGCCTCTCGATGGCTGCTGAGCAGTCAGATACCGCGCCTGCCGATCGTCCGGCGGATCGGGGCCCGCAGCGGGTTGGGACTGGGGTCGGCACCGCGTAATCCACGCATCCGGGCAAGCCATCCACCGCGAGGGGCGGTAGCTCAGCTAGGCCCTTGGCGAGACGTTGCGCTCCCCCGTTGTTCTGCTCCTGCTGCTTGGCGTAGTTCGTCGCAGTGTCCAGACAGCCGGGATTATCGGCCACCACGTGGCCATCAGCTCGGACAGGTTGCCGGTGATGGCATTGAGCTTGCGCTGGGTAGCTTGATCTGACCGCTTTGGCTTTGCCAGCAGTGCCGCACTAACAAGAAGGTGATGATCTCGGTGAGCGTGTTGGTGATTAATTGCCTGTGTCGATGTCGCCGAGCAGGGAAAGGACGGTGTCCACAATTTAGTGGGAAAACGGTCGGTAGCATTCGATCATGACCAAGGGTTACGAACTCGTGGCGAGCCACGACTACGTCGACGAGAGCCCCGCCTGATCACCGGACCCGATCTCATAGTGCGGCCGCAAATCCACGCAAGCCCACAGGTCAGCCCGAGGTGTTGCCCCCCTCCTCGAACCCTGGCTGGGACTGCCGGTCGATCTGGAAGGGACGCATGCGGCCCGTCATGGTGTTACCGACCACAGTACAGTCGGTTGACTCTCCATCGAGCTGCACCGCACGGTCGCCGGCCCCGGAAAAGCGGTTGCCGCGAATGTTGACCCGGGGGAAGTTCCGCAGCAAGACCGCCTGGGAACCGTTGACTTCGCAGCTGTTGCCTACGAACGTGATCGTGGTCTGTCCCGGCGGGGGGCTAGCTCGGGGATCGTCGATGGTGGCGATCAGGCACTGGACGTCGACGTTCGTGCAGATGTTGTCGGCGATGACGACGTCGTAGGTGGGAGCCCCCCGGTCGGTGTCATAGGTCTGGAAGCAGTCAGTGTGCGGACCCCCGTCGGGGTAGCCACTCGCCTTGATGTCCTTGATCGTATTTTCGATCAACCGGTGGCCAATGCCGAAGAACCGGATGCCGTCGGCGTCGTTCTGAGTGTGCGCTACCGACTCGCTCACTGTGTTGTTCCGGACCGTGATCCGCTGGCCGGAGAGCCAGATACCGGTCCCGTCGGCCCGCTGCACGGTGTTCGACTCAAGGAGCGTGTCAACGCAGCCGAGGCAGGCCAGGCCGTTCTCGGCAGCGTTGTAGATCACATTGTTACGGGCGACGAGTCCCCGACCCGTCATCGTCAGGCCATCCCCATCGCGCAGTGTCAGGCCCTGGACCACGACGTGGTCGCCCCTGACACTCAGGCTTCGCATGGTCGCCCCATCGGCAACGATCGTGATCGGTTGCTGAGGCGTTCCCGAGGTCGTCATCTCAAGCTCGGCGTCTTGAAGGCCGTCGCCACTCAAGCACACCGTGGTGCCGGGCTGCGCCTGGGCCAAGGCGTCGCTGGCCTGCTCCGGGTCGGTGATCCGGTCGGCGCAGTCCGCCGGCAGCGGACCGGCCTGGTTGGACGGCGGCGGCGCGGAGGGCGGCGGCGCATCAGGGCGCTCGCCAACCGTACAACCGCTGACGATCAACGCCAGCCCGATCACGGTGGCGGACAAGCATCGCGCCATGACCCCGTTCACTCACTCCCCCTTCTGTGCATCGAGCGCCTCGCAGTGGTCACAAGCTTGCCTCCGCCCTCGAGGCGGCGGGACGAGTCGTAGCCGGCCCACAGCAGGTGGGAGGACAGTATTTCTATCGCAGAGGGATAGCGGAAGGGCTCGCCACCGAAAAATGCCTTGAACACCTGAGGTCCGGGGAAGTCGGAGCTGCGGGCGGCCTGGCTGTCGTGGCTTGTGTCTACGGTGTCCATCGGGATGCCTCCGAAGTCGCGGGCGTGGTACCCATTGGCCTTGGCCGGGACATCCTCCTCGATGCCTTGGGGATGACCATGAAACCGACGCTATGAAGGGTTCGGTTATCGACCCGCCCGAGTTCGGTTAACGGCCGGCAAAATCCGTGGTACCGCGCTGGGTCTGACTTTGCTACCAGATCGCAACCCAGCCCGGCAACACCGGCAATACAGGTGCTACCGGAAGCACTACCCGCCGAGAATATCCTGCATTTCGGGGATCTCCCGCTGCTGGTCATCAATGACGCGCTGCGCGAGTTGGCGAGCCTCGGACTTTGTCCATCACCGCTCGCCGACATCATGCCGGGCATGGCACCGCCAGCGTCGTGATCCATCTGCCCCAATCTCACCCATCGGCATTTTGGTGGACGGCACGCAGGAGCCCACTCATTGACGGGTTTCGGATCGCACCGTCACGGTGCACCGCGATGGA
>DASVWA010000098.1:0-4047 GCA_036389855.1 Pseudonocardiaceae bacterium | reverse complement strand
CAATGCGGGGAGCCCCACCCGGTCGCTGAACACCTACGGCGACCTTCTCATCGTCGGGGGCGAGAGCCACCCTACCGGAGCGCGCGACGTCGACGAACGGTGCTTTTTGCGGCTGGCGGTCTTCGCGCGCCGGCATTGGGATGTCACCCAGATCAGCCACAGATGGTCCGCACAGGATCCGACGTCCTATGACCAGTTACCGGTCATCGGCCGGTACACGCCGGTGTCATCCGGGGTATATGTGGCGTCGGGCTTCATGAAGTGGGGCCTCAGCGGCGGGACCATGGCCGCGGCGATCCTGGCCGATCTCATCAGCGGCAGGCGGCCTCAGCCGTGGGCGGATCGGTTCAACCCGCACCGGATCTCGCTTCGGTCCGCGCCGCGGTTGGTGAAGATCAATGCGAAGGCGGCAACGGATCTGATCGTCGATCGGATCACCCCGGCCGAGGTGTCCAGCGCCGCCGATGTGCCGGCCGGCGAAGCCCGGGTCGTCCGCGACGGTCTGAGCAAGGTCGGCGCGTTCCGCGAATCCGACGGCACCCTGCATGCCGTGTCGCTGCGTTGCACGCACCTGGGGTGCCTGCTGCGCTTCAACGGCGCCGAGCGCAGCTGGGACTGCCCCTGCCACGGCTCACGCTTCGACGTCGACGGCTCGGTGCTGGAAGGACCGGCCGTGAGACCACTTGGGCGCCGCCAGCTACCGGATGAGAAATCGCCCGGATCGACGCAGGCAGGTATCGAGGAGGACGCATGAAGGCAGTGACATGGCACGGCAAGCGCGACGTCCGTGTCGACACCGTTGCGGATCCGAAGATCGAGGAGCCGACGGATGTGATCGTGCGCATCACCTCGACCGGCATCTGCGGGTCAGATCTACACCTTTACGAGGTGCTCGGGCCGTTCCTGACCGAGGGCGACATTCTCGGTCACGAGCCGATGGGGATAGTCGAGGAGGTCGGCAGTGACGTCACCAAGATCCGCCCCGGCCAACGCGTAGTGATCCCGTTCAACATCTCCTGCGGCACGTGCTTCATGTGCGGGCAGGGACTGCATTCCCAATGCGAGACGACCCAGGTCCGGGACCATGGCATGGGTGCCGCACTATTCGGCTACACCAAGCTCTACGGCCAGGTACCCGGCGGGCAGGCGGAGTACCTGCGGGTTCCGTTCGGCAACACGCTGCCCATCGTGGTGCCCGACGGCCCGCCCGATGAGCGATTCGTCTACCTGTCCGATGTGCTGCCCACCTCCTGGCAGGCGGTCGAGTACGCCGGGATCCCGCCCGGCGGCAGCGTCGTGGTGCTCGGCCTAGGGCCGATCGGTGACATGTCCGCCCGCATCGCACGGCATCGCGGCGCCGGGCAGGTGATCGGCGTCGACCTGGTGCCCGAGCGGCTGGCCCGCGCTCGGCTGCACGGTGCCGAGACGCTGGATCTGCGCGAGCATCAGAAAGACCTCGCCGACGTGATCCGCGGGATGACCGCAGGACGTGGGCCAGACGCTGTCATCGACGCCGTGGGGATGGAGGCGCACGGGTCACCCAGCGCGAAGATCGCCCAGCAGATGGCCAGTTTGCTACCCAAGCCGGTGGCCGCGCCGCTGATGCAGCAGGTGGGTGTCGACCGGCTCAACGCGCTGTATTTGGCGATTGACATCGTGCGCCGGGGCGGCACGATTTCTGTGAGCGGCGTCTACGGCGGCATGACCGATCCGCTTCCCATGTTGACGCTCTTTGACAAGCAGATCCAGCTGCGGATGGGACAGGCCAACGTCAAGCGGTGGGTGGACGACATCATGCCGTTGCTCACCGATGACGACCCGCTCGGCGTGGAGGGCTTCGCCACCCACACCCTGCCGTTGGACCAGGCGCCGCGGGCCTACGAGACGTTCCAGAAGAAGCAAGACGGCGCAATCAAGATCCTCCTGCAGCCGTAACCGAGCTGGGCACGACATCACGCACGGTGTACCTCGTCGCATGAAATTGATGAAGTTGGGGAAGACTTGGGGTATGACTCCACGCGGCAGTAACGGGAGCACGGTGGCTGGTCGGCCCGACACAGCCCACCTCAAGCGAAACAACGGTACGCAGGCGGAGTCGCCGACACAGATCCCGGTGCAGGGCTGGCGGGAGGTATTGGGTCGCGCGATCCGCGATAGCCAGGAGCACAACATTTCGCTACTGGCCGCAGGAGTGGCTTTCTACGCGTTTCTGGCGTTGTTCCCGGCGCTGATCTCACTGGTGACTCTGGTGGGGCTGGTGGCCGATCCAGAGCAGATCACCGAGCAGGTGCGCAGCTTCACTGTGGGCCTGCCGCGAGACTCCCAGCAGCTGATCTCCGATCAACTGGCAGCTATCACGAGCAGTAGCGGTGGTGCGCTGACGATCGGGCTGCTGGTATCGCTGTTGCTCGCACTGTGGAGCGCGTCGAGTGGGACATCGAGCCTGATGACAGCGGTGAACCTCGCCTACGATGAGAAGGAGAAGCGGAGCTTCCTGAAACTCCGTGGGGTCGCGCTGCTGCTCACCCTCGGTACGCTCGTGTTCCTGGTATTGACCCTGGCCTTGATCGCGGTGGTGCCGGTGGTGTTGCAGGCCTTACCGCTGGGCCCGGTCGGCACGGTTCTCGCGCACGTGTTGCGGTGGGCGTTGCTCTTCGTCCTGGTCGTTGTGGGGCTGGCCGTGCTCTACCGGGTGGCTCCTGACCGCAACTCACCGAAGTTGCGCTGGGTGGCCCTGGGCAGCATGGTGGCGGCAGTGCTGTGGTTGCTCGGCAGCGCGGGGTTCAGCCTCTACGTCAACACATTCGGCAACTACAACAAGACCTATGGCGCGCTAGCCGGCGTGATCGTGCTGCTGTTGTGGCTGCTGTTGACTTTCTACGTTGTGCTGCTCGGAGCAGAGATCAACTCCGAGGCCGAGCGCCAGACCGCCCGCGACACCACCATCGGACAGCCGCGGCCGATGGGCCAGCGCGGTGCAGTGGTCGCCGACACCATGCCGGGACATCGCGGTGGGTAACGCAGGTGATGCGCAACGGTCAAAGTTGGCAGAGGGCATCGCTGAGCTCGTTGATTCGGCAGGGGTGAATGTCGCGGTGGCCGAGTCGCTGACCGGCGGGATGGTGGCCAGCGCGCTGGCCGAGGCGCCCGGGTCGAGCACCTGGTTTCGGGGAGCGGTGGTGGCCTATGCGAGTGAGGTCAAACACCAGCTACTCGACGTTCCTGCTGGGCCGGTGGTCAGCGCGGACGCTGCCGCCGCGATGGCCGACGGGGTCCGGCGGCTGCTCGGAGCCGACATCGCCGTCGGGTTGACCGGGGCGGGCGGCCCGGGTGGGCAGGACGGCCAGCCGCCCGGCACCGTGTTCCTCGCGCTGTCCGACGGCCTGCACACCCAGGTCGAGCACCGCTTCTTCGACGGCGATGATCCAGCCGAAGTATGTGAGCGAACGGCGGCTGAGGCGCTTCAGATGCTCCTCAAATACCTCTCCAGACCCCCAGGAGACCACCTTCGTCCGCGCTGAAGCAGGGATCGAGTGTCCACATCAACAGAGAGGTTGATCAGACATGGCCGAAGAGGCAGGCACTGCTCGTTATGAAGTGCTGATAGAAGGAAAGGTCCATCCATGGGCCAAGGACACCATCTCGGTCGCTGACATTCGGGAGATCGGCGACCTGCCTGCGAACGCGGCCGTCGTCGAGGAGAACCTGCGCGACGGCACCGAACGGACGTTGGGCGAGGACGAGGCTCTGCACCCGGGCAAACTCGAGGAGGGCAAGAAGCCCACCAAGCGGGTCAACTTCAGGCGAGCCTGATCGGGGTGGCCGGGCGCTGTTACCGTATGTAACAGCGCGGTGATTCTCTGTAACATCGAAGGCCTTTCCGGCGACGTACATCTTACCGATGGTTGAACGGGCCATCGCTGAAGATGAACGGAAGGGAAGCCGTGAGCCGATACTTCGAGGCCTTCGACCGGGCGCGCAGCGTCAGTCACCGCCCCAGCCGCAGCCATAGCTGCAGTCACAGCAGCAGCCACGGCCGTCGCCGTC
>DASVWA010000097.1:0-2915 GCA_036389855.1 Pseudonocardiaceae bacterium | reverse complement strand
CGAACGTTCCAGTCCTGGCGTCCATTGCTCCGCCTGCAACATGTCACTGAGGTACGGATAGTGACTGGCGGCAATCCGGCGTCGGCTAGCGCTGCTGCGAGGAAATCGAATCTGCGTTCAGGGATGAGCAGATCGCTCCGCCGAACAGCGTCCGGATGGTCCGCTCCGGTGTTGTCACAACACCATGTAGATCACAGACGACCAGCTGGAAAGTTTCAAGCACGCCGTACAGCGGGCGGTCGAGTTCGCCAAGGAACATGGCCCCCGGCTCATGGTTGAGGTCTTCATCGACGAGCAACGGCTGCTGGTCTACAGCTTTCAGCTCTACCGGGATTTAGAATCCATCCTTGTCACTGGAGATGTCGGACCGTACATCCGCGAGGTGATGCAGCGCTGCGCGGTGCAGGTTGGACGTCTATGGGCGGCGCAGCGAGGCCGTGGTGGCGCAGCTGCGACGGCCCGCCGACTAGGAAGTTCCCGTGACGGTGACCCAGTCATTGGCTTCACTCGCTAAGCAGGCTCGTGCGATCATATCGAGCGGAATCGTTGGTAGGGCTGCTGGTGTCCCCGTCCAGACCTACGATCTCCCCATGATCTTGGCCTGCAACCCCTGACGTAGGAGCCTTAACGTGGCCGACGAGCGGTTCCCCGACCCGAACTCCGTGCTGGCCTCCAAGATCCGATTTGATGTGCCGCATTCGGCGCGGATTTGGAATTACTGGATGGGCGGCAAGGACAACTACGAGGCGGACCGTGCCGCCGGTGACGCCTACGCCGAGGTGTACCCGGACATCGTCACCATAGCCAAGCAGTGCCGGCAGTTCCTCATCCGCGCCGTGCGTTTCCTGGCCAGTGAGGCCGGGATACGTCAGTTTCTCGACATCGGCACCGGCCTGCCCACGATGGAGAACACCCACGAGGTCGCCCAGCAGGTCGCGCCCGAGTCCCGGATCGTCTACGTCGACAACGACCCGCTAGTGCTGGTGCACGCCCGCGCCTTGCTGAGCAACACCACCCCTGAGGGCGTGACCACTTACGTGGATGCCGACATCCACCACCCGGACTTGATTATCTCCGATGCCCGCAACGTGCTGAACTTCAACCAGCCGGTCGCGATCATGTTCATTGGCGTGCTCGGCCACGTCGCCGACTTCGACGAGATGCGCTCCATCGTGGCGCGGCTGATGGACGCTGTCCCGTCCGGCAGCTATTTGGCGCTGTGCGACAGCATCGACCGCAGCGCGGCCCACATCGAGGCCACCGCGAAGTACGCAGAAACCGGAGCCGTCCCTTACATCCTGCGCAGCCTTGAGCAGATCGAGCAGTGCTTCAAGGGCCTGGAGATGGTGGACCCCGGCCTGGTGCCTATCACACAGTGGCGGCCGGACACCGTGGAGGTCGGCAGGGTCGAGCCAATTGACACCTACGGCGCTGTGGCGCGCAAGCCGTGAGGAGCATCGCGCTCGCTTACAGATCCAGGGCGGCGCGTAGCGCACCGTCGAGGCGCGTCATCGTTGTGGAGTCCAGCTCGCCCAATTGATCACCTGTCCAAGCCCGGTACAGCCTGGACATGTCGCCTGCATAGGCCCATCCGTGACCTGCCACCGGAACGGCGAGAATGTCGCCGGGATCGCGCTCGCGGAGTTCTATGCCCAGTAGCCAGGGACGCGGCGATTCGTTGATGCCGTCGCTGGACATGATCGCGACCGTCCGCGAACGCTCGGGTGTGCTCGGTCGGACGTAACGACGTAGTTCACCTCGCCGCACGAATATCCGCCTCGGCTGCGGCCAGGTCGCCGTCATAGGCCAAGGCCTCTGCGTCGGCGTCGCCCCAGTCCGTGCCGGCGCCAAGGCGAATGGCCTCCCGCCGAGCAGCAGCCGATAGCCAGGCCGAGGGCGAAATGCCCGCTCGAGCGGCTGCAGCCTCGGCGAGCGCCCACGCAGTGGGGTCGATCGACAAAGTGACCTTACGAGTTGCCATACTTTTTATCATACCAATCAGCCGACCAGAACCCCGAGGTAACCGGAGTGACACAACCGGAATCCGGGTAGCCTCTGGCCGCGTCCGTACGACAGGACGCTCGTCGAGGAGCGACGCAGGGAGGCGAGGATGACGACACCTGACGAACGACTGCCGGTGACCGGAACAGCCGAATCGGCCAACGAGCACGACCCCGAGGCAGCCGAGGCCTACGCTGAATCGGTGAGCATCGACCCCTCCCATGATGAGGTCAACGAATACCTCAAGATCGCCGGTGCAGCACCGTTGGCCGGCCACTCGGAGACCGGGCACCCTCACGACGCCGGCGTGTGAACCGGCTCCGGAGACGTTCCTTGAGACGCACCGAGTGACAACGTGGCTGGGCGGTCTCGACGCTCATATTGCACCTGACTTGGACAGGTCAGTGCTGGTGGTGATCGATACCCAGGTCGATTTTCTCGATGGTGGCGCCTGCCCGATCCCCGGAACCACCCAGATCTTGCCGAACATCGCTCGTCTCCTAGCGGCTTACCGGGATGTGGCTGCGCCGATCGTCCATGTGGTCCGTCTCTATGACGGCGACGATGTCGACCTGCTACGTAGAGCAGTCATCGCCGCGGGCGCACCCATCGCTCGGCCGGGATCGGTCGGCTCACAGATGGCACCAGAGCTGCGCCTCCCCGGTGCCCCCGATCTCGACGCGCCCACTCTGCTCGCAGGCGATCTGCAGCAGCTCGGCCCGCATGAGGTCGCTGTCTGGAAACCGCGCTGGAGCGCCTTCTATCGAACTGCCTTGGACCAGCACCTTGCCACCCTCGGCGTGCACACCGTCGTGTTCGCTGGATGCAACTATCCGAACTGTCCGCGAGCGAGCATTTACGACGCCAGCGAACGCGACTACCGGGTGCTCCTTGCTTCTGACGCGATTTCTGGT
>DASVWA010000096.1:0-12688 GCA_036389855.1 Pseudonocardiaceae bacterium | reverse complement strand
CCTCCCCAGCACCCCAACGCTGCCACCAGCACCTACCCGGCTCCGCCCTCCCTGCGCATTCCCCGCGCGGAGCAGCGCCCGATGACGATCCGAGTCCCACCACCTGGTCAGGCCGGGATGCGAACCGCTCGCCTCACCGCCACAACGGCACCGGCAGGTTAGGCGCAGGGCACTCCTGCATGGGGACCACTCGCTTGGGGCAAACCAGCCAATGCACTGGCGCACGTTCGAGTGCAACCACGAAGGTCCAGCTTCGCTGGTTTTTGCTTCCATCAGAAGTGATCCTGGTGGAGTTCCCTGATATCTACGCTCCGGACTCTCATACCGAAATCGAAGACTGTTAGCCAACGCGGCATCGTTGTCGCCAGCCGGCACGCCCCGGTGATCGGGATTCACCGACGAAACGTACGTCAAAGTTGCCGACGATGGGCCTATCTGTACCGGGCCATCGACCAGTTCGGCAAGTCATCGACCTCTTCGTCTCGGGCAAAGAGATCTAGATCTTGGGAACCACTTGACTGGGGTAGGACAGAGTTGTTGAGCAGTGGTTCGGCTCGCCGTGCCTGGTCGTGAAGACTGCAGGTGCCTCCCACGCGGGCACGGGGAGGACACAGCTTGGGGGACTTCGTGTCCGCTGGGTGCTCGCCGACGCAGCGATTGCCGCTACCGACCCTCCGTCGAGCTTGCACACTCGTGCCGTCAAACTTAATGTCGGTATGCGGCTGGGTGGCTGTGTTCAGCACCCCAGAACCCAGGCCCGTCGTGCAGGATCTGGCCTCATCACTCCGGTCCAGGCCCCCGAGGACCTTCCCGGTCGTCCGTGGCCGTTGCTGTAGCGATGGATGTAGTTTGAAGGCGCCGTGGTGGCTGTCGATGACAAGGATTACTGCTGTCACTCACAGTGACGGCATGTTCACAATTGCACTTCATGGTGTGGTGGTTCGAGGACTTGTTACAGCTTTTACCAGCAAGGCGCACACACAGAGTCAATGAAGCAAAGTTGGCATGACTCATTCGCGCTGAAGTCAATCAGCCTAAACGGTTACCTCCACGCTCTCTTAGTCCCGTACGGTTTTGTTTGCGCGCCTCGGCGTGGCGGGGTCAGAACACAAGGCGACCCGGAGATGTGGTCTTACACTGCCACAACCTAAAGAGGCATCAGTCTTGCCTGTCTGTCGGACGTGGTTGAGCGTGCAGGCGAGACTGGAAGAAAGGAAGACTACCAACATGCAGCACCGCGAAGGTACTCGACGAATGGGACACGTCGGGGCGTGTCTGGCGTTCATTTCGTCGATCCTCGTCCTCACCGTGGCCACCCCGGCGGCGGCAGACGACGACGCCGGGGGTTATGGTCACTTCTCCATCCAGTTAACCGGAAAGGAGGTCCCGCCCGGCGGAGACCCCGAAGGGCAGGGCTACGCTCGGCTAGACCTCGACCCAGAACACGAGACGGCCTGCTTCGATATCCAGTGGAAAAAGCTCGATGGCGCGGTGACCGCTTTTCATCTCCATGCCGCGACCCGTGGCAGCGAGGGCCCGCATTGGATCGATCTCTTCAATGACAAGCACTTCACCGGAGCCCGAAACACGGTCTCCGGCTGCGTTCATGTGGACGCAAGCCACGGGATGAGTCCTCGCGACAAGATCCGAGCTGTCATCCACAATCCGTCCGGCTTTTATCTCAATGTTCACTCGACCAAGTACGAAGACGGAGCGATCCGTGGCCAGCTGGGTTAGTTAGGCACTAATCGACGGAGGCGGCACTTAGTCCGCCTCCGTCGATTAGTCCTTCAGTCGTAAATCGTGACCATGTGGGCCAGACTTGGGGAGGTGGCCGCGTGAACAAGTGGTGGTGTGATGACTTCGAGGTGCTGCATGGGTGGTCGATCGGTTTGAACGCGACGGGCACAGTATCCAGGTAGGTAGATGCTGCGGGTCTTCCCTGCGGAGCGGGACGATAGTGTGCAGGAGTCGTTGCGCCCGCCTGAGTACCCCACTACTTATGGGAAGGTGGTCCGCGATGAGTGGATCCTCGGACCGCTGTTGTGGTTGGTCGTGGATAGCAGCCATTAGCTGCGTGATCGAACCGCGAACGCTGATTGTCTGCAGTCGGCGCGCGTCCGCCGGCGCGGTTTAGTAACCGGAAAGTGTCCAAACGGTCACGGTGTCGTTCCCAGCCCCATCTGACGAGCTGTGGGCACGGAGCTGGCACGATCGCGCGACCCGGCTGATAACCGGCAACGTAAAGTGCGGCGGGCTTGACGGCGAGCGCGACGAGTCAACCGAAGGTCAACACAAGAGGACTGGCAAGCCACACTGCAACCCCCATGAATGATCAAGGTTAACGGGAGGGCAGACAGGGTCGGCGGCCTGTGTGTTTGTTTAGATGGCAAGGCGAGTTCGGTAAAGGTTGCTGCTGGGATCCGGTGGTTGGGGTCGAGGTCAACGGCCACTATAAACTCGGCGTGGATATCGACCCACGGCATCGGCTCACAGCGATCTTACCGAACTCGCCTGCGCCATCTGATCGAGGCAGCACAGCGGGAAATTTTGTCTGCGTCCCGCCTACGCAACAGAGCCGTATTGGTAGCTACGCTGCGGTGCGTCGTGACCTCCGCACTCGTCTGCTGGCTGTAGACGACGAGGCAATGCACGAACGAGTCCCGGTGGTCGACCAATCGGAGGCCCGTGATCGCGCGGTCGGCCGCCAGTTTGGGCGCTCTGGGATGGTGCCCCCTGCCAGGTTCAGTCTTCGATGAGCACCCTGATCCGGCAGAGTTCTGGATCGCTCGCGTCGGGGACGACCATGCCTGCCTGCACACCGCTGGTGAGGTAATCCATGATCGGCCGGCTGATCCGTGCGCCGGGCAGCACGACGGGGATACCCGGCGGGTAGGGGGTCAGCATCTCGGCGCTGATCCGGCCCAGTGCCGCCGACACGGGCACGGTCTCGGCGCGACCGAAGAACGCCTCCTGGGGCAGGTGCACCTGTTCCAACCGCAGATCTTCGGGCGCGGGCACGTCGATCGTGGGACCGCCGCGCAGGTCTGAAGCGTGCGCGGCCAGGTCACGCAGCGCGTTCAGCAAGACTCCCGCGGTGTAGGTGTCGTCGGCGTGCGTGAGCAGGGCGTTGACCCGGCGGTAATCGGACATATGCAGATTGATGTGGTGAGTGTCGCGTAACCAGTCCGCGGCCCGATAACCGAGCACGCCCAGGCCGGTGGTGTCGACGACAATCTGGAGTGGATCCCGATCGAACGCACGACCGGGGCCGATGAACTCATCACCGAGCACATGCAGACCGTCGATAGCCTCAATCTGCGCACGAGTCTGGTGGGCGAGATCTAGGGCGGCAGACATCAGCTCGCGGCCGTGCTGGGCCATCTGCCGCCGCCAACCGTCCAGTCCGGCATAGATCAGCACCGAGGGGCTGGTGGTGCCGAGCAAGTCGGCGCGCGCTTTAAGTACAGCTCGATCGACCAGCTCGCCCTGGTGGTGTAACACCGCGCCCTGCTCCAAGCCGCTGCCCATCTTATGGGCGCTCGTGACGCATACGTCCGCACCAGCGTCCATCGCCCAGGCCGGTAGGTCAGGGTGAAACGGTAAGTGCGCGCCCCACGCCTCGTCCACAATCACCGGCCGTCCCCGGTCGTGGCACACCTGTGTGATGGCAACGAGGTCGGCACAGGTGCCGTACGGGGTCGGTGAAGTGACCAGCGCTCCCTGGGCGTCTGGATGCTGCTGGAACGCTGCCGCGTACGCATCCGGCGCCGGTGGATGGGCCAGGCGCAGATCCGGATCCCACTGCGGCTCCACCCAGATCGGTCGAACCCCGGACAGGATCAGCCCGGACACCACCGACTTGTGCGCGTCCCGGGCGACCAGCAGCTTCTCCTGGGGCCCAGCGACTGACAGCATGGCACACTTGACCGACAGCGAACTGCCACAGGTGGCGAAGAAAGCGTGCTCGGCCCCGACCGCATCGGCCATCAACTCCTGAGCCTGTTCCAGGACCCCCTTCGAGGACTGCCGATCGTCCAGCCCAGAGGCAGCGACCATGTCGGAGTAGAACACAGCGGCTCCAAGCACATCGACCACCCGCTGGTCAGCCCCCCGTGCCTGCTTGTGCCCGGGTGGGCTAAACGGGATATCCCCCCGGCGCTGATAGTCAGCCATCGCCGCTAGCACCGGCGCTTGAGAATGATCCATACCGATCCGGTACCCGCGCCGGGAGAACCGAAACAGCATCAAAGCCTGTGGGGTTCCAGAATTCCGTAACTGCTCGACCCGTCTAGGTAGCCGAAAATCAACTTCACAGCTAGGTAATGGCGTCAAAAGTTAGGGGGCAACTGCAGGTTGTCATACGTTGTTGGGGCTGCGTCAGCGTTACGGTTAATAGCTACCACGCTGCTCCCATTCACGGACGCAACAGTGCGGATACACCTGCAGCCCTGGTTGTTTCTCTACCTAGGCTAGGTAGAGTAGGTGTATGGCTAGTCGTTCAGGACCGCGGATGACGTTGCCGACGCAGCTGGTGCTGCGGGCGATGCTCGCCGAGCCCACCCAGGAGATGTACGGACTCCAGATTTGCCAGACCGCCGAGTTGCCCAGCGGCACCATTCATCCCATCCTGGCCCGGCTGGAGGGCTGCGGGTGGCTGGAGAGCCGCTGGGAAGACATCGACCCCGTCAAGGAGGGCCGGCCCCGCCGCCGCTACTACCGGCTCAGCTCCGAGGGCGCCGAGTGTGCCCGCACGGCGCTTGCGCGGGTGCACACTCCTCGGGCTTTGGTGAGCCGGTTGCGTCCTGGCCTAGCTGGGGAGACGTCGTGATACGTCGTGCCGCCCGCGCCCGCGATTACCGAGGCGTCCTCGACGAGCTTGTCAGCGACCTCGCCCTCAAGCTCCCTCTCGACACCGACCCCGACCCTGCTGCTCTGGTTATCGCCCTCGATCGCGCCCGTACCGGCGCCCGCACACTCGCCCATGCGCTCGGTTCTGCGCGCGCCGTTGACCGCGCTGGTGCCCTCGACCACGCCGTCAACCGGGCCCTCATCCGTGTCCTTGATCGCGTGCTCGTCCGTGCCGAAGCCCTTGACCGCGTCCTCGGCCTGGATCAGCCCAGCGAGCTTGGCTACGCGCTCATGTGCGTCCACGACCTCGTCCGTGACCTCGCTCTTGCCCGCGACCTCGCCCGCGCCCGAGCTCGCGGCCTCCGTATCGACTTTGGTCGGGTCAGCCTCGCCCGCGGACCCACTTTTGACTTCCTTGACCTCGGCCTCTCCTTCGTCCGCCGTTCCGCGGCGTCTGACGCGATCGCGGTGGTCGTTGATCGTGCTGACTCGCTTCCGGGCGGTCGGGCGACCCGAGGATTGGTTGCCTTGGCCCTGCGGCTGCTGCCCGCGGCGCAGCGACCGCGCTACCGCGAGGAGTTCAGTCTTGAGCTGGCCGAGCTGCCGCGTCCGCAGCGGTGCAGTTATGCGCTGCGGGTATTGGCCAGCGCGTGGGGATTGCGCAAGGCGTTGATCGAGGCGGTGCGCACCGCGGATGACGAGCTGGCGCGCCGGGCGGAGCGGTGAGTGCCGTGGCGAGCTGGCTAGGTCCGAGTGTTGGGGCCAGCGGTGCGGCGCTTAGCCGTCGCGCTGCAGCCCATGTTGTTGGTGCCCATCTTGGTAACCGGCGCCACACTAGGTGGTCTGTAGCCAGGGTGGCCCTAGGTGCTTTCGAGGTTCATTCCGCCCGTCGGACCGTACGGAGGTAGAGGCAGCAGCGTACTCGTCGAGGGCTCAAGCGCGTCTCCACGGACTCTCGACGCGGTTGCGCGAGCGTAGCGCCGTTAGCCTGTATGCGGGGAGGGGATCACGCCGGTTCCAGCGGCCTGAGCAATTCTCCGGAGTCTGGGCACCGCGTGGCGTGCTCGGACCGCAACCGTGATGCCAGCTAATTTGCATCAATTCACCTTTGCCCGAGCCGGCCGTGGTCGACACAACAGCCCCCATCGAAGGACCGGCTGATCCGGACAGCAACTGAGATCCACAGCCGCGGCGCGAGCAGACGATTCCGTCCACGGTGGACGGCGTCAGCGCCCACGTCTTCCGCGTCAGCAGGCGCCGCCAGGCCTCAATGATTGTGGCGATGCATTATTGACGATCATCGCGAGAACGATGACCGGGGTGGTCGCGGTGGTCCCATTCCAATACCGCCACGAACATGGCACGGCGGGTAGGGCTGGTGTATGCGTGAAAGACCAGAAAATCCCGCCCATGGGTGTGCAGCACATCCTGCCCGCCCGGATTCTGGTACGCGTCGTCGAGCGTGTGCCGGTTGAGCAGCTGTCCTGGGTGTTTGACAAACTGATCGCACAACGCGTCGGCGGTCGCGTAATTGACGAAGTAGCGGCCGCTGTTATAGGCGTTGCCTGAGTAGAACAGCACGTAGGTGCTGCCGTGGCGGACCATCGCCGGTGCCTCCACGATATGGTCTTCGTCGGCCCGGTCCGCCTGGATCAACGCCCGCCGATCCCCGATCGTTTCGGTGCCGTCGGCGGTCAGCTGTTGCAGCCAGATCGCGTTGTTCCCCTCGCGGCTGGCGCTGTAGAGCAAGTAGTGCGCACCGTCTGTGTCGGTGAACGGCTTGGGGTCGATGGCATTGACATCCCCGGGCCGGCACACCAGCGGCTGCGATCCGACCGATCGGAACGGACCTTCGGGCGCCCACGCCCGAGCGACCCCGATGCACTGGGTGCGCTGGCTGGCCGAGCGGGCAGTGAAGTACAGCAGGTAGCCACCGTGGCCGGTGGCCCTGACCGCCGGAGCCCACACGCTGCCCTCACCGGCGGCAGTCTTGTCCACCCAGACAGGCAGTTGCGGCATAGCGTCGTGGGCGTCGCCCCACTCACCGGTCAGGCTGGTCGAGCTGCGCACCGGAACATGAAAGATCTTGGTCCCATAGCGGCTGTTCGTGGAGTAGGCGTAGTAGTGGCGGCCGATCGACAGCACCATCGGGTCGGCGAAATCGTGCGGGATCGACGGCTCAATCGGCGGTGGTAGTGCCGCCGCTGTGGTGGTCATGACCACCACAGCGACCGCCGGCACGGTCATCAGCGGGGTCATCCAGTGCCAACGTGGAAACCAAGGCATCACCACGCAAACTAACCGGTCGGCTGCAGACCGCTGTATGTGGGCCATGGCGCGGGACTCCCAGTCGCGTGCCGGCGCGAAACAGCGGCAGCTATCCTCGGGCTCGCGTCCCGGGCGACGTGTCTGGCCTCCGCGGATCTTGTCCATTTGGACAGTCCATTAACTATGGCCCTTCCAGTGCCGCCGATGCAGCTGATATTCAATGAACACAGTCCGCGCTACGTTTCTCCGGATCCAGGTCGAAGCAGATCCCGCACCACGCGTCGACGATGACGGCCCTACTCAACCCCGACGTGGCCGCGGGCGCTTCGACCGCGCCGCTGCGGCGCGTCTCGCCGGGGACGGGCCCCGGCCATGCAGCGCGGACACACCCGCCGGACTGCGTCGGCGTGTCGGCCCGACTCTGGCCGGATGTCGTCCCAGTCGACGTGCGGATACCGCTCCAGCCGAGACCGACTGAGCGCCAGCCCGCAGAGAGTTTGGTTGGTGCCGGGTGCCCAAGCGTGCACCTCACCGCCGGGCCGACGCACCCCTTCGGGGTCGACCCACTCGCTTGATGCCGCGACCGCGTACCTCATGCCGCCACTCTGCACGATCGGGCCTTTGCTTGGCCGGGACATCAGAGTCGATGAGCTGCCTCCACGTTCGACGAACGTGGTCCGGGCAGCAGTTAGCTCACGCGGCGAAGCGGGGTGCCAGGCCGCTGCTGGGACCGCCGGTGGCCCTCGTGGATCGACATGCGACACGATCGCAAAGCCATGGGCGCTGACATGCATTTCCGCAGCGCTGTCCGTACCCTTCGCGAGATGCGTGGGCGGCGAGAACCCGTCACCGGCGCAACCGTCATGGCCCGCCCGACAACCACCGCACGGCGTCTTCCGCGATGTTAGGCGGCACCGTATGTGATCCGTCGAACTCCTGCACCACGACGGGGTAACCCGATTTGCGCAGCCACGGAGAGATGCGCCGGGTGGTGCGCTCGATGGGCAGCACCGCGTCGTCACGTCCGTGGGATATGTATATGGCCGGCGTGCCGACTCGAGGTCCCGGTACGACGAACCCGGGTGAGAACGCGATGATGTGGGTGAACAGATCGCCGTTGGCCAACCCCATGGACAGGGCGTAGGAGGCGCCGTCTGAGAAGCCGCTGATGGCAACACGCTTGGAGTCGACGCGGTAGGAGGTGAACACCTCAGCCAACGCCTGATCGATGCGCCGGATGTCCGGGCCCCAGCTACCAGTGACAGCATCCCAAGTCGAGCCTTGTGCGGTGGGGGCTAGCAGCAGCAGTCGGTTGGCGTCCGCAAGCGGTCGCAGTGGCGCCAGGCCGGCGGGGGCACTCCCGCCAGCGCCGTGCAGGGTGAGCACCACCACCGCAGGAGGGCCTTTGTCGAGGCCAGGCGGCACGTGCAGCAGCACTTGACGGCCAGTTGGCCCGAGTTGTAGCGCGCGCAGGCCCGGCTTTGATTCAGAGGTTAGGAGGCTGCGGTCGGGGAGCCGGCTAGTCAGCCGGGCTGGACCGCCCTGAGTGTCAACGCCCGGTCGGGCAAAGCCGTTCAACGGATCCGGCGTTCCTTTCGGCGAAGTCGCCCACGTACATCCGCCAATGATCGTCGCAGCAGTCCCCACGGTGGTGAACAGGAAAGCCCGTCGGCTTAGTCCATGCATGACCCAAGCCATTGCCCGCTTGTGCGTGCCCGCGATTGAGGCCGTCCGGAGCCGATCAGACTGGCACACGATGCTGCCGCTCCGAGGTCAACGCAACCGTCAACACAGCTCGGAGAAATGGACGGAACCTCCTCCTGGTGTAAGGGCGCGCCGCAGGCCGGCGTAGAGCATCAACCCGGCAGCGGTGGCCAGGGCACCAGCCACGGCCTTGCGGAGTTCGACGAGGAACAGGTGGAGATCGGGGGTGTGCCCACGCGTTTCCTGGTCGCCGGGAAGGGTCGCCTGATCGTCCTCCTGCATGCCGACGGCGACAACCGGCTGGACTGGCGGTGAGTCCTCGCAAGACTGGCAACCCACCACCGCGTATCCGCCCCCGACCTGCCCGGCTTCGGTGGTACGACGGTCCCACCAGATTGCTCACCTGGCCTCTTGGAAGGTTTCGTGCACGAGTTCCTCGACACCCTGAACCTCGGCGCCTCGATTCTGGTGGGCAGCTCCCTAGGTGGCCTGGCCGCCCTCCGACTGGCGCTGCACGTCCCCGACGTGTCTCGGCCATGTGCCTGGTGAGCAGTGCTGGACTCGGCAGTGAGGTGAGCGTCGCGCTGCGGCAGATGACGGTGCCGGGCGTGTAGGAGGCGGCGATCTGGTGGGGCCAGACCGGTATCGGCGCCGCACAAAGGCTTCTCGTCCAGCTGCCACTTCTGTTCACCAACCCGGCCTGCGTGCCGCAGCCATGGCTGACCGAGCAATACCGCCTCGCCCAGCTACCAGGATTCCTGGACACCACTCTGGCCGAGCCTTCGCCGGCACCGACCGATGCAGACTCGATCATGCCGGAAAGATCCTTCCGCTATGCAAACAGTCACCGGGCCAAAGTTTAACTAGGTGTTGGCGGATCTTTGTCATCAGGCTGTCCATTAAACTGTGTCTACACGTGCCCACGTCACCCCTGGGCGAGGCTCCAAGGACCTCGCGAGTTCAGCGGCGTTAGCCACGTTTTTTTCGTATCGTGGAAATAATCAGAATCGGCCATCGTGATGGGTAGCCCTTTGGTTCAAGGCCGGCACGTCCACTGGCACCGTGTCGGAGTATTTAGTGGCTGTGTCGAGCATAAGAGTCCTCGTCACGGTGAACCGTCGACGGCACCGGTCTGCTCACCGGTGTCGGTGCCTGTGCCGTTCACCCCCGACCGAGTGAGGACCCGCTGCGCCGCCGCTGCTCCCTCATACCCGTCAAATTTAGTCGCGCTGTCCTGGTCAAGACTGCGGTAGATGTCAAAAAAGTTGGCGATCTCGGCGAGCTGGTGCGCCGGCAGCTGGGATAGGTCCTCGATCTCGACGTAAGCGGGCTCACCCTCGGGTACACACACCAGTTTGGCCTCACGGCCGTGTCCAGTCAGGAGCCAGAAGACCCCGATCGGCCGGGCCCGTACGCGCACCCCCGGATAGGTCGGCTCAATCGTGAGTACCAACGCGTCGAGCGGTTCGTCGTCGGACCCGAACGCGCCTGGAACGTAGCCGTAGTCGGCAGGAAAGGCGAACGCGCCAGGCAGCCGCCGGTCCAGCCAGACCAACCCGGTCTGCTCATCGATCTCGTACTTGTTGCGGCTGCCACGCGGCGTCTCCACCACGACATCGATCAACTGCACGCCGAGCAGACTAGGCCAGCGTGAGCCTGCCGCGCCTGGTGTTCATGCTCGGCAAGGAGACGGAAGGTCGCCGGGAGTTGTTCGTCGACCCGGAGCACGGCGCCAGGCAGGACGCCTTTCGGGCTGTGGCGACATCGCTGGGGGCCTTTGAGCATGCGCTGGCAACGGCTGCCGGTAACGACGCGGCGTCCGATGGCCATTGTGGCCTGCTGCGCAAGCTGGTCGGCACGAAACTAGATGGTCGCACTGCAGTCGATCTGAAGTGCCAAGTGACTGCGGTGCTGCCAGGTTCGGCACGGCGGTAGGAACTGCGTGGCCGGCAAGCAGTTCCCCGCTGGTCAACTCCATCTCAAACCGTGAGCCCTGCGCGACACGCTGGAACGCATCGCTGAACCCGTCGATACCCCTGTCATGATGAGACCCTCGCCGTATGTGACGACCACCAGGCCGCCACCGAAGTTTCCGGGAACGCGCACATCCCGGAGTGAGGCACTGTGAACATGATGGGTAAGCGTCTGACCGCGAGTGCCGTCGCGGCGATCTTAACCGTCGCCATGACCGCACCTGCAGCCCACGCCGCCTCCGGCAAGGTTTCTCTGGCCCTTACGGGCAATAGCCGTAACGGGGTTTCCTTTGACAAGGAGCTCCAGCGTCGTATTGCAAAGGCGCAGGCCTACGCGGCGAGCCGTCCTGGCGTGGCCGGCATCGTGGTGCGCGACCGGGAGACCGGCGCGGTCTGGCGCAACGCGAACTCACAGACACATATCTGGGGCTGCTCCACCCCGAAACTGGCCATGGTGGTGGATCTGCTCCTGCGCAACGACTCGGGTGCGATCAGGCTGACCGTCGAGGACCGCGACCTGATGCAAAAAATGCTGCATTCCAGCGACGACGACGCGGCGACCACACTGTGGAAGCGTTATGGCGCCGAGGACTACGCGACTCGCTTCCCGTCCTACGGGATGACCGACATGAAGTTCACCGCCGAGCACCCGCACACCTGGGGCTGGATCCTGACCACGGCCAATGATCTCGACCGGCTCATGAACTATGTGCTGACCAAGCTCCCCGCCATCCACCGCGATTACATCGTCCGCGAGATGCGCACCGTCGACCCCAACCAGCAGTGGGGCGTGTGGGGAGCAGGCCATGCCGCGTCACCCGGTAACAAAAATGGCTGGTCCGACGACAACGACGACGGCTCTTGGATCACGAACTCGGTGGGCTTCGTCGGCCCGAAGGAGCGCTTCACCGTGTCCATCATGGACAACACAATGGTGATCGAGGACGGTTTCGACGTCGGCAGCGAGACCACCACCAGGATCAGCAGTATTCTCTTTGAGGGTTACTTCGGCTGAGTGGCCTGTCGCCTTTTGATCTTCCTGAGCTCTGGTCCCGCGGCGTCGAGCAAGGCTCGCCGGTGGTTGAAGGAGATTCCACCAGCGTCGGTTGCCCACAACCAGGGTGTGGTTGTCGGGCAGGCCCCACGCCGAGGTATACCTGCCCGGCGGGATTGTGTACTGCAGCGGCACGACGGCGGTCACTAGGAATCGTCGGTGGGTAGGCCGCAGCCTCCCGAAGGCGGCACCGTCGACCGGCGCGGCGGACGCACGCCAAGCCTGGGCTGGCCGAAAGCGCCAAAGATGTTTCCCCGCCAACCCGATTGTTGATGAGTTGGCACGACAGGAAACGTTGACCCCAACCGCGGGGCGCGATGATCGGTAATGCCGTGATGTTTCAAGTGCCACTAGCCAGCGGCGAAGTCGCGAGGTGCGCGATACATAGGTGCGGGGTAACAAATGGCTCGAGTCCAGTGGCCTGGACTGCGGCGCTGACGTTGGCGAGACTTTGTTTCAGTAGGCCCAGATGCACTGCGCAGATGACGTCGGGGTGCTTAGTCGCGAGGGCCCGAAATGGGCAGGCGTGCAGCAGCATCCGATGGTGTGGTCCGTGGCTGGCCAGTTCTGGTTCGAACCCTAATTCGGCGAACATGGCGATCACTTGGCGCATACCCTCGTCGCTGGAGACTTCGACGAATGGTTGGGAAGACCTCCGGTGGCGGCGGGCGAACGCGCGACCGGCTTCCTCGGGTACTCCTCTGGGGATCGTGCTGCTGGCAGCGAGGTAGCTGGCGAGGATGTCGGCAAGCAGCTGATAACCACGCTGATGCAGGGTGCCTGACTGGTCTGCGGCGGCGGTGTACAGAAGCCGGGGGCGCCCGGCGGCACCTCGCCG
>DASVWA010000095.1:0-2130 GCA_036389855.1 Pseudonocardiaceae bacterium | reverse complement strand
GTTCGCCCAACGGTTCGGCGCCGGCGATCGCTTCGGCGACGTCGGGGAAGCACGCGCTGGCCACGTATGCCTCGAATCCGGCCGGATCGAGCGGCGGGTAGTCACCCAGTATTCCGCCCACCGACAGGATGTGCCTGTTGTCCTCCTGGGCAAAGAGGTACGCCGTGTGAGGATTGCTCGGAGTACCTGCGGTGA
Source organism: Pseudonocardiaceae bacterium (assembly GCA_036389855.1). GTDB lineage: Bacteria > Actinomycetota > Actinomycetes > Mycobacteriales > Pseudonocardiaceae. The sequence goes on along the minus strand of DASVWA010000095.1, from coordinate 1,935 downwards.
AGATGCCCTTGTCTTCTCCCAAGGCGCCGGGGCGTAGCCGGTAACAGCGGGTCGCATAGCCGATCCCGATCGCTACCCGATCGGCTTCGGGCCGCGGGTAGCCGAGCTGCTCCAGCCACATCGGTGTGCGAGAGCCTCGGCCGGTGGCATCCACGATCAGGTCGGCAGCCACCGTCTGCTCCAGACCGCCACCGTCGCGCTCCGCTACCCGTACCCCGGTGATCCGGCCGCGCTCGCTGTCGATGACAAGACCAATCACGTCGTGGCCCTCGGCGAAACCCACCGACGGCAGCGCCCGCACTCGTTGCCGGATCTGGCCCTCAAGGAACGGCCGGCTGGCCGCCAGCCCGGGCAGGCTGATGTCGATTTGGCGCAGCCGCTGACCCGACAGCTGCCACCGCAGGGCTCCCAGAGAGTCCCCAACCTCGGCACCGGCGGCCACCACCTGCTCGGTGAATCCGGGGAACAGCTCATCGAGCACCTGCCGGCCCCCGGCGTGCAGGCCATGCAGGTGCACGCCTTGCGGTACCCCTCGGCGGTGGGACATATCACTCGGCAGGTTGTCTCGCTCAACCACCGTCACCCGGGTGTAGGCGTCGGCGAGGACGCGGGCGGTCAGCAGGCCGGCCATGCTCGCGCCAAGCACGATGGCGTTGTCACCGATCACGGTCTTTGTCATGATCCTCTCCTCTGGTTGCCCGGGCTTTCGCCGGTGCCGAGGACGAGCGTGCGCGCGGTGAGACGCGGCGATGCGAGTAGTCGACTACTCGAGTCGGGCCAGGTGGGACGCAGCCGGAGATGGTCGTCGCGGAGCAGGACGGCGAGTTGGTCCGGTCGGAGGCGCCGAGTTTGGCGCAGGCGCGGCAGAGATGGCCCTGCGGACCGACACGCCCAGCCGCTCGGCGATCTGGCGGTTGGGCAGCCCGCTGGCGGGCGGCGACGGCGGCCAGGGCCGGTGTGCGGCGCCTTCGCAGGACTTGGCGAGCCGGTGGGCGCGGGTAGTGGAGGCCTGGGTGCGGCGGGGCGAAGGGCCCGTCAATCTGGGTGGCCAGTGGGGTGAGCCGGTCAGCCACCGCGCGGGCACCGAAACACACTGCGGCGCGCAGCGCGACCCTCCACCGCGGGTTGATGTTGTGATGCGCTTAACGGGGCTCATGCGAGCACACCCAATAGTAGAGACCGCCATCCTCAGCGGGAAGGCATCACCTGCCGTGCTCACCACTCAGTATCGCCGCTAGCTTCGCTTCGGCGACATCCAATAGCGGTTTCAGTGCCTCCCGTTCCACGGCCAGGCACTCAGCGATCAGCTCGTCGGCCAGGCCGGCGTCACGCAGGCGCAAGGCCAGCGAATAGACTCCTGGCAGGTGCCGCATCGCCTCGGCACGTCGTGACTGCCGGACGATCGGATCGTCGACTGAACGCATGTGTCTCATGGTGCGGGCCGCTGTGCTGGTCTGCATGAGTAATCCCCTACTCGAATTCACTGGCCGTATGCGGGGGCATGGCTCCGGGCTATGGGTCTGCACGTGAATGCCAAGTTGGTCAAACGAACCAACCGCCGACGGAGTGCGTGCCCGCGATTGCGGTCAACCGATGGACTACTAAACTACGGATTTACCCGAAGGATACGTAAATTGGACATCCATCGACTACCTCACAGAGATATTGAACTATTAGGAAGGATTGACGGCAAAGGTGAGTAAGGATAAGCCAGATGGGGTGGGACTTGCGGACTGTAGCGTCAGTCCGGTGGCCCTGCCCAGCTCAGCGAATTCGTCCAGCGTTCGTTCCCGCCCGCCGAGGAACACCAACATCAAGAGATTCATGAAGGTGAACGTCAGCGAGTTTCCATGATCACTCGTCCGATCGACGACAAGAATACGGCCGCCGACGCACGCTGCCTGGGCGCAGCGGCGCAGGATCCTGGTGGCATCT
>DASVWA010000094.1:0-24469 GCA_036389855.1 Pseudonocardiaceae bacterium | reverse complement strand
TCCAGAACATCCGTTGCGGCACTACGAGCTCGACGTTGACGAATCGGTGACCTTGCGCTGGTGGGCACCTTCGACGAGCTCTCTCTGGCGATCTGACCAACCTGAGGATCACCGATCTCGCCTGCCTCGGCTTCGCCAAGTGCAACAACGCCGGTTTATCTCAGAATGATCCGCCTTCACCCGGTACGCAATCGGCGGGCTGAAGCCCGGTCACTGCCCACCGGCAGATGTCACTGCACCGGGCGGGGACGCCGATTCAGGGTCAGCTGCAGGGTAGATCAGATGCGGGCCATTGCGCCGAGCACCAGAGAGCGGTTCGTGCGAGGTCAGGTGTCCGTCGTGGAAGACGTGGTCGACTCGAATCCGCTCGATGACGACCAGGTGGTCAGCGAGCAAGCGACGATGACACCTCCACCACACCGACTCGGAACACATCACAGCGACCGAGCAGCCAGCGGCCAGCTCCTTCAGTTCGCTGACACCGGCTGCGAACTCCTCGCTGGCCATGTAGTCGGCGTAGGCACGGAACTGCGGGTTCCGCCACCCTGCGTTGGTCGAGTTGGGGGATGGCTTGCGGCGACCGCCGAGAGCAGCCAGCCACCGATACGCCATCCCGTTCGTCGGGAGCCACGCCGCCATCGCATCGCGTGCGAAATGTGGATTGCGGCGGCTTCCCGGGTAACGCCGTACATCGACCACAGTCTCCACGCCAGCACCACGGGCCAGCTCTGCGAACTGTTCCGCACCAAGCGTCCCGTGTCCGATCGTGTGAATCGCTGTCACCGCTCGCCGGTGCTCTGGACCCTGGTAGCGCGTCTCACGGCACTGTTGCATTGAGCGTTCGCTCCACCCAAGCTGGTCCACCTACCCGCCCAGAAGCCACGTAGCAGGCCTTTGAATGCCTGGTTTATTACGGTTCTCCAAGGCGCCTGAGGGTCTGCCCTCCACTTTGCCCGAGGCGAGGACGCCCTTCACCGTAATGCAACAGTGCCCGGCTAGGTCATCGTCCAGACCATCAAGCATGATGGTGTCGTCCCGTAACCACAATGCAGCTAAGCACGCATGAGCACCGCCCCGCTGAAGCGGTCGCCGCAGGACCTCGAATTCTCTGGGAGCGAAGGCTGACTATGGGGCACTTCAGGCCTGGACCTGCTTTTTCTCGCGTCCGGGAGCACCAGCTGTCTGCGGAGATGCGCGGCTGCGGCTGAGTCAGGGGCAAAGTATTCGAGAAGGCGGGTGTCGTGGATTCAGTTCGCTCCATGGCTGGGCTCACGAAACGGACAAATAACACTTATAGATTGCTGACAAGAGTGGTACTCGCAGGTCAGCAGTGGTGCCCCCGGCAGGATTCGAACCTGCGCTCCCGCCTCCGGAGGGCGGTGCTCTATCCCCTGAGCTACGGGGGCATGCCGATCGTCGAAACGCCGCAGAGCTTACCGCACCGACTGCCCATGCCCGGCAGGCAGCGGTGCTCAGCCCGGCGGCGGTAGCGGTTGTGCCCCTCGCTGGGCGATCAGGTCGGCCATGTACTTGCTCTCCGCGCCCTGCGAGACAATGATCTTTTCCGCCAGGTTACGCACCTGAGCCATCTCGGCATGTTCCGCGGCGTAGGTGGCCATCGGCACCCCGCCCTGGTGGTGGCGCAGCATCAGCTGAAGGAACAGCACATCGAACTGCGCTCCGTCGGCCGCCCGCAGTTGCTCCAGATCGACGGGTGACGCCATTCCTGGCATCGTCGCCACCCCCTCGGTGCCATGCCCGCTGCCATGCGTCATCCCCGGCATCGAGGAGTCGGCCATCCAGGTCATGTACCGGCCGGTGGGCAGGGGCGCGGCGTTCCACAGGCTGAGCCAGCCCTGCATCCGGCCGACCTGCTCGAGCTGGCTGGTCTCGATGTCGAAAGCGAGCGATTGGATCACGGGATCGGTGCTGCGGTCCCGGGCCATGCCCGCCATCAGTACCGCCTGGCGATGGTGCACCGACATGTCCTGGGCGAAGCCAATATCTACCGAGCCGGCGTCGGACTGTGCCCCAGCCCCCATCCCAGGCCCGACCCCGCGCTGCATCAACATGCCCAGCGCTGCCCCAAGCAGCAGCACGACGAGCACCGCACCGCCGTACGCGACCAGCCGACTCCAGCTCACGCTGGAGCGCTTCCCGTCAGCCGAAGCTTCAGCGCTCTGACGACTCGCCGCACCCCGGCTAGTCTCGATGTTTGTTTCCGCCACGGCGTGGGTCACCCACCCGCGGGGGGCGACGGTGCTCGCTCACCTGAGCCCTGCTGGCCGGCAAAGTCCATCGGGACAGCGTCCGGGCCGGGCGGCGCGGCGACGAAGGGTGGTGGCTGCGCCGGATCGAACCGGCCGGTAAAGACGTCGCAGCTGGCCCCGACCTCGGGGTAGGTGTACTGGTTGAGCCGCAGCGACTGGATGAACTGGCCGATCCGCTCGTCGGCGGGGTCGGTGAGCTTGAGCTGATGGCCCCAGGACTGCAGAGAGATCGGCGAGCTCAGGCCTGGGTAGGGCGAGAGCATGATGTAGTTCTCGCCCTGGACTCTGTCTCGCAGCGACTGCAGCGCCGGGCCGGTGATCTGGTCGGGGTTGTAGGCGATCCAGACCGCGCCGTGCTCGAGGGCATGAACCATGTTCTCGTTACGCACAGCAGTCTCATAGACCACGCCGTTGCAGGCCGCCCACGTCGCGTCATGCGGACCGCCGAAGGGGGGGCTCTGGTTATAGGCGACCCGCTTGTCCGGACCGATGTGCCCCCGGTTGGCCTCGCCGTAGTTCTGGGTGAAGACGCCCTCGATCTGGGCCGAGGGGTCCTTGTTGTCGGAGGTGGGAGTAAAGGCGTGCCGGTCCTCGTACCGGGTGAACAGGTAGCCGAAGATCCCGACGGCGAATACCAGGACTACGAGGACGGCGGCCACCATGCCCCACGGTTTCGGCTTGGTCGACGTCACGACCGAACGGGCGTTACGCACCGCCTTGCTGCTCTTGCCACTAGGCATGCCTTGCCTGGCCCCCTCCCGTGGATTCGCGTACGGCGGCCCAGTCTAGGGATCCATCACTGGGGCCGTCCGACCGGTTCGGCGACCAGGCCCGACGGCTCCCTAGACTCCAAGAGGTGACTCCCGCTGCACTCGCCGAGCTGGTCCGCTCCGTCGCGCACGACGTGCTGACCGGCCGCGGTCTCGACCCCGCCGTGCTCCCCGCCATGGTGACCGTGGAGCGCCCGCGCGATCCCGAGCACGGCGACTACGCCACCAACCTGGCGTTGCAGACCGGCAAACGAGCCGGAGTGGCACCCCGGGTGCTCGGCGGCTGGCTGGCTGAGGCACTGGCGCAGCATCCCGGTGTGCGCTCGGCGGAGGTCGCCGGTCCCGGCTTTCTCAACCTGCGACTGGCAGCCGACGCCCAGGGCGAGATCGTCGCGCAGGTACTCGCCGCCGGGGCGCGCTTTGGAGCTGGGCGGGACCTGGCCGGCCGCCGGGTGAACCTCGAGTTCGTCTCAGCCAATCCCACCGGTCCACTGCACCTGGGCGCCGCCCGCTGGGCTGCGGTCGGTGATGCGCTGGGCCGGATTCTCACCTTCGCGGGCGCCGCGGTGACCCGGGAGTATTACTTCAACGACGCCGGCGCGCAGATCGACCGGTTCGTCGCCTCACTGGTGGCGGCCGCAAGCGGGCAACCTGTCCCGGCCGACGGTTACCGTGGCGACTACATCTACGACATCGCCACCGAGGTGCTGCGCTCCGAACCCGGTGCGCTGCAGCGCTCTGACCGCGACGAGGTGTTCCGCCGGGTCGGCGTCGGCCTGATGTTCGACACGATCAAGCGCTCACTGCACGAATTCGGCACCGACTTCGACGTGTGGTTCCACGAGCAGTCCTTGCACGACTCCGGCGCGGTCGATGCAGCCGTTGCCCGGCTCAAGGCCTCGGGGGCCCTGTATTTCGCCGACGGCGCCTGGTGGCTGCGCTCCTCGGAGTACGGCGACGACAAGGACCGCCCGGTCATCAAAAGCGACGGCGCACCCGCCTACATCGCCGGGGACATCGCCTATTACCTGGACAAACGAGCGCGCGGGTTCGATCTGTGTGTTTACCTGCTCGGCGCCGACCACCACGGCTACATCGGCAGGCTCAAGGCGGTCGCCGCCGCGCTGGGTGACGACCCGGCCACCGTCGAAGTGCTCATCGGGCAGCTGGTGAACCTGGTGCGTGAGGGCACCGCGGTGCGGATGAGTAAGCGCGCGGGCACCGTGGTGACCATGGAGGACCTCGTCGAGGCGGTCGGGGTGGACGCTGCACGCTATGCGCTGATCCGATCTTCGCATGCCTCGCCGATCGACATCGACCTTGACCTGTGGTCCAAGCGCACCAACGACAACCCGGTGTTCTACGTGCAGTACGCGCATGCCCGCTTGGCGTCGCTGGCTCGCAACGCTGCCGATCTCGGGATCAGCTCCAAGGATGTCCAGCTTGGGCTGTTGGGCCACGAGAGGGAGGGCGAGTTGATCCGCACGCTGGGGGAGTTCCCGCGCATCGTGGCCTCGGCCGCCCAGCTGCGAGAGCCGCACCGGGTGGCCCGCTACCTGGAACAGCTGGCCGGCGCTTACCACCGGTTCTACGACACCTGCCGGATCCTTCCGCTGGGTGACGAGCAACCAAGCCTGCTGCACGCTGCCCGCCTGGCGCTGAGCCAGGCGACCCGGCAGGTGCTGGCCAACGGCCTTGGCTTGCTCGGAGTGAGCGCACCGGAGCGGATGTGAGGGCCCACCCCGCCGGGCCCCTGCACGCCGACGTGCTGGCCCCTTCCTCCACGGCAGGCCCGCGCCCGGCAGGACCCGATGAGCTGCATGCGCTGCACCCGGCGGTATGGCCGCGCGGGGCGCACCGCGGTGACGACGGCGCGGTGCGGCTGGCCGGGGTGGAGGTCGGCGAACTCACTGAGAAGTATGGCACCCCGCTGTTCGTGGTCGATGAGGCGGACTTCCGAGCCCGTTGTGCCGAGCATGTGGCCGCCTTCGGAGCCACGCAGCGAGTGCACTACGCGGCCAAGGCCTTTCTGTGCTCCGAGATCGCCCGTTGGGTGGCCGAGCAGGGCCTGAGCCTGGACGTGTGCACCGGCACCGAGCTCGCACTGGCGCTACACGCCGGCTTCCCCGCGCACCGGATCGCGATGCACGGCAACAACAAGTCCATCGGCGAGCTCACCGCCGCCGTGGCAGCCGGAGTCGGTGCGGTGGTCCTCGATTCCTTCCTGGAGATCGCCCGCCTGGACGACATCGCCCGCCGGCACGGCGTGGTGGCGCCGGTGCTGATCCGGGCGACGGTCGGGGTCGAGGCGCACACCCACGAGTTCATCGCCACCGCGCACGAAGACCAGAAGTTCGGGTTCTCGCTGGCTGCCGGAGACGCAGCAGAGGCTGTCCGTCGAGTGCTCAAGTCCGACGGGCTACGGCTGGTGGGGCTGCACAGCCACATCGGCTCGCAGATCTTCGACTCTGACGGCTTCGAGCTGGCCGCGCACCGGATGGTCGGTCTACTCGCAGCGATCCGCGATGAGCACGGCCCGGACGCCCTCTCCGATATCTCCACCTTGGATCTCGGCGGTGGGCTGGGGATCGCCTACACCGCAGACGACGATCCGCCACCACCGGCCGCGCTGGCTGCGCATCTACGGGCCGTCGTGGACGCCCGGTGCCACGCGGCCGGCCTGCCAACCCCGGAGCTGGCTGTGGAGCCGGGCCGGGCGATCGTCGGGCCGGGCACGGTGACGCTGTACGAGGTCGGCACCATCAAAAACGTCACTGTTGTCACGTCAAAACAGCGGCGTTATATCTCGGTAGACGGTGGGATGAGCGATAACGTGCGCACCGCGCTGTACGACGCGCGTTATGACTGCCGGCTCGTCTCGCGCCGCTCCGAGGCACCCCCCGCACTGTCCCGGGTGGTCGGTAAGCATTGTGAATCCGGTGACGTGGTCGTCCGGGACTGCTGGTTGCCCGACGACCTGGCGCCAGGTGATCTGCTGGCTGTTGCATGCACCGGCGCGTACTGCTACTCCATGTCCAGCCGGTACAACCTCGTGCCGCGCCCGGCGGTGGTTGCGGTACGCGATGGTGCGCACCGGTTACTGCTGCGCCGCGAGACGATGGCGGATCTGCTGTCCTTGGAGATGGAGGGCGGGTTCACGTGACGCTGCGGGTGACGGCCGACCCATCCTGGCCCGGCGTGATCGAGGCCTATCCGGACCGGATCCGGGTCCTTCCGGGCTGCCGGGTGGTGACCTTGCAGGAGGGCGGCACCCCGCTGGTGCCTGCTCCCACACTGTCGGAGTGCACCGGCTGCGAGGTGTTGCTCAAGGTCGAGGGCGCCAACCCCACCGGCTCCTTTAAGGACCGCGGGATGACCCTTGCGGTGACGGAAGCGCTGGCCCGCGGTGCGGAGGCGGTGCTGTGCGCCTCGACCGGCAACACCGCCGCCTCTGCCGCCGCCTACGCGGCCCGGGCCGGGATACCCAGCGCCGTGCTGGTACCCCGCGGCAAGATCGCATTGGGCAAGCTCGCGCAGGCCACCGCCTACGGTGCGCGGATCCTGGCCGTGGATGGCAACTTCGACGACTGCTTGGAACTCGCCCGCAAGACCGCCGCCAACTACCCGGTGACTGCGCTGGTGAACTCGGTGAACCCGGTGCGCCTGCAGGGGCAGAAGAGCGCCGCTTTCGAGATCTGCGACGTGCTGGGGCGCGCCCCGGACGTGCATTGTCTGCCGGTCGGCAACGCCGGCAACATCACGGCCTACTGGATGGGATACACGGAGTACCACGCCGACGCCTTGGTGCCCGGCCGGCCGCGGATGTTCGGGTTCCAAGCGGCCGGTGCCGCGCCACTGGTGCACGGCGCGCCGGTGTCGCATCCGGACACCATCGCCACTGCCATCCGGATCGGTAGTCCGGCCTCCTGGAGCGGCGCGATGCGGGCCCGGGACGAATCTGCGGGATTGTTCGAGGCGGTCACCGACGACCAGATCCTGGCCGCCTACCGGCTACTGGCCGGACAGGAGGGTGTGTTCGTCGAACCGTCCTCGGCCACCTCGGTGGCGGGACTGCTGCAAGTCGCCGACGATGGACGGTTGCCCCGGGGGTCCCTGGTGGTATGCACCGTGACCGGGCACGGACTCAAGGATCCTGACACCGCGCTGCGCGGCGTCCCCGAGCCCGAGCCCATGCCGGTCGATCCCGCCGCGGTGGCTGCCGCGCTGGATCTTTTGTGAGCCGTTCGGTGGTGCGGGTACGGGTACCGGCGTCCACCGCCAACCTCGGACCGGGATTCGATGCACTCGGCCTGGCGCTGGCCCTCTACGACGAGGTCGAGGTGGCCCTGGCGCCGTCCGGTTTGCGGGTCGAGGTCCGGGGCGAGGGTGCCGGGCAGGTGCCGACCGACGACACGCACCTGGTGGTGCGTGCGCTGCGAGCCGCGTGCGCGCGGTGCGGTTACCGGGCCGACGGCTTGGTACTGCGCTGTCACAACCGCATCCCGCACTCCCGGGGACTGGGTTCGTCAGCCGCGGCTGCCGTCGCCGGCGTGCTCGCCGGTTACGCGCTGGCCGGAATGCAACCGGACGACGCGGCGTTGGACCTGGCGGCTGGGTTCGATGGGCATGCCGACAATGCAGGGGCGAGCTTGCTTGGCGGCTTGGTGATCTCGTGGCGTGACGAGCGGGCTTTCCGGGCCGTTCGCCTGGAGCCGCATCCCGATCTCGCCCCCGTCCTGCTGGTGCCGGAGCTGACATCCTCGACCGAGATCACCCGCGGGCTGCTGCCCGCCGAGGTGCCGCACATCGATGCGGCGTTCACCGCTGGGCGCGCCGCGCTGGCCGTGCACGCATTGACCGTGGCCCCGCAGTTACTGCTGGCCGCTACCGAGGATCGGCTGCATCAGACCTACCGCCGCGCGGCCTATCCGGCGACGGGGCGGTTGGTGGACAGGTTGCGGGCGGTCGGGGTGCCCGCCGCGGTGTCGGGCGCGGGGCCGACGGTGCTCGCGTTGCCGGGTCGGGCGCAGCTGCTGGCTGTGGTGGACACCACCGGCTTCACCTGCTTGCAGCTCGAGGTAGCTCGCGACGGTGCCACCGTCGAGTGGAGGTGATCCAGCTATCCGCGGGTGTTGTTGCCGCAGCGGCGCTGTACCGTTAGTCTCGGAGGCGTTCAGACACCGTGTGCATGGGCGCCGGTGCCCAGTTCGGGGCCCTCTCACCCGGGCAATTATCTCCCGCCCTCCAGTTCCACCGCAGCGGGAAGGCTGGCACCCACACCCTTGCCGCAGTTGAACATGTCCCGTGCCGGTCGGCTCGACACCGATGTCGTGGTGCGTAGAGCCCCCGCACCGGATCACGCGCCGTCCGCATACCGCCGGACGGCGAACAGGCTGACCCGAGCTGCGTCTCGGGTCGGTTAGGAAGGACCTGTGTGAGCGACATTAATCTGTTGGGCAGCGATGATCCTGCTGTGACGTCTTCGGACGAGCGGCCGGCTGACCACGCCGCATCGACTGCTTCGGCTGTGTCTTCGGAGACCTCTTCGACCTCTTCGGACAACGGAACCGCTCCGCGTCGGCGTGGTGGGCTGTCCGGGATGGTGCTGGCTGACCTGCGCAAGCTGGCCGGCGAGCTGGGAATCTCCGACACCGCCGGTCTCCGCAAGAACGACTTGATCTCCGCGATCAAGGAGCGCCAGGGCTCTGTTCCCCGGCAGCGTCACGCCGACGCTGACCAGCTCCCGCTGGAAAGCCCGGTGTCCCCTGCGCCGCGGCAGGAGACCACTGCGTCTCAAGCGGCAGTGCAGGCCCAGACCGCAGACCCCAGCGCGGCCCAGCCAGGGGTGCAGCAGGGCGCTCCGCCCGCGCCGCTGACCGATGACCGGGATCAGCAAGAGCGCGGAGATCAGCAAGACCGGGGCAACCAGCAGGAGCGGGACAGCGACGGTACGGACCGATCCCGCAACCGGCGTCGTCGTCCCGTCCGCGCCGGTGAGGCACCGCGCTCGCCGAGCGATCAGGCCCCCACCGATCAGACCGGGATCGATCAGACCCGGACTGATCAGACCCGGACTGATCAGACCCGGACCGATCAGACCCGGACCGATCAGACGCCGGGAGTCCAGAGTCCGGGTCAGAATGGCGCCCGCGGTGACGACGACGACGAGGGCGGTCGCCGGCGTGGCCGGCGCTTCCGCGACCGCAACCGCCGCAACCGAAATGACCGCAGTGAGCGCACTGACCGCAGCAGCGACCGGCGCGACGGGGGCGAGCTGGAGGTCCGCGACGACGACGTGCTGCTGCCGGTCGCCGGGATCCTCGACGTGCTGGACAACTACGCGTTCGTCCGTACCTCGGGATACCTGTCCGGACCCAACGACGTGTACGTGTCCCTGTCGCTGGTCCGCAAGCACTCGCTGCGCCGCGGTGATGCGATCACCGGGGCGGTGCGCCAACCTCGTGATGGCGAGCAACAGCGGCAGAAGTTCAACCCGCTGGTGCGGGTCGACACCATCAATGGCCTGGATGTCGAGCAGGCCAGGGAGCGCCCGGAGTTCACCAAACTGACCCCGCTGTACCCCAACGAGCGGTTGCGGCTGGAGACTGAGCAGCACCTGATGACCACCAGAGTCATCGATTTGGTGATGCCGATCGGCAAGGGCCAGCGGGCGCTCATCGTGTCGCCGCCCAAGGCAGGCAAGACGATGATCCTGCAGGCGCTCGCCAACGCCATCACCCGCAACAATCCGGAATGCCACCTCATGGTCGTGCTCGTCGACGAGCGGCCCGAGGAGGTCACCGACATGCAACGCTCGGTCAAGGGCGAGGTCATCGCCTCCACCTTCGACCGCCCGCCGTCGGACCACACCTCCATCTCGGAGCTGGCCATCGAGCGGGCCAAGCGGCTGGTGGAGATGGGCCACGACGTTGTCGTGCTGCTGGACTCGATCACGCGGCTGGGTCGGGCATACAACTTGGCAGCACCGGCATCCGGCCGGATCCTGTCCGGTGGTGTGGACTCCACCGCGCTGTACCCGCCGAAGCGGTTCCTCGGGGCGGCCCGCAACATCGAGGATGGCGGATCGCTGACCATCTTCGCGACCGCGCTGGTGGAGACCGGTTCGACGATGGACACGGTGATCTTCGAGGAGTTCAAGGGAACCGGAAACGCCGAGCTCAAGCTCGACCGCAAGATCGCTGACAAGCGGATCTTCCCCGCCATCGACGTCAACCCGTCTGGTACCCGTAAAGAGGAGCTGCTGCTGTCCCCGGACGAGCTGGCCATCCACCACAAGCTGCGGCGGGTGCTGTCTGGGCTGGAAACCCAGCAGGCCATCGATGTGCTGCTGGACAGGCTGCGCAAGACTCGAACCAACATCGAGTTCCTGATGCAGGTGTCCAAGTCCGCAGCCGGCAACGGCGACGACTGACCAGTCCCACGCACGTCCCCACGCACGGCGTGTCGCACTGTCCTGTCCGGTGTGTCGTGTTGGGGTGTTCGAGGCTGGTCGGCATGAGGGCGGGAACACTGCAGTGCGGCTGACGGTTTCATCTGCTGCTGAGCCGTCTGGCACACTGTCAACGCTCGCTGCGGCTCACGCGGTCCGGTCCCGGTTCACCTCGTCCATGCGCGGCGGGGACCCGGCGGCCATCGAGGAGAGGACATCCATGAAGCAGGGCATTCACCCGCAGTATGTCGACACGCAGGTCACCTGCAGCTGTGGCAACACCTTCGCCACCCGCAGCACCAAGCGTGACGGCCAAATCCATGTCGAGGTGTGCTCGAACTGCCACCCCTTCTACACCGGCAAGCAGAAGATCCTGGACACCGGTGGCCGGGTGGCCCGCTTCGAGAAGCGCTACGGCAAAAGGCAGAAGTAAGGCCATGAAGTAGGGCTCAGACAACAGGGAAATCGGTGAGGTCCGTGGACACCGCGGCAGTTCAGGCGCTGCTGGATCAGCACGCAGACCTGGAGCGCCGGCTCGCCGACCCCGCGCTGCATGCCGACCAGGAAGCGGCCCGCAAGGCGGGGCGGCGCTACGGAGAGCTGTCCCGCATCGTGCGGGTGATTCGTGAGCTGGAGCAGGCTCGCAGTGACGTCGCGGCGGGCCGCGAACTAGCTGTTGAGGATCCCACCTTTGCCGCTGAGGCTGACACACTCGCAGAGCGGGTCCCGCAGTTGGAGGCAGAGCTGGCTGAGTTGTTGCTGCCGCGCGATCCCCACGACAGCTCCGACGTGGTCATGGAGATCAAGTCAGGAGAAGGCGGCGCGGAGTCTGCCCTGTTCGCCGGAGACCTGCTGCGGATGTACCTGCGCTACGCCGAACGCCACGGCTGGCAGGCCGAAGTGCTCGACGCTACCGAGGCCGAGCTAGGTGGGTACAAGGACGTCACGGTTGCGGTGAAAGCAGCGACGTCGGCACAGTCCGGTGTCTGGGAACGGTTGAAGTTCGAGGGTGGGGTGCACCGGGTGCAGCGGGTCCCGATCACCGAGTCGGCTGGGCGGATTCACACCTCGGCTGCGGGGGTGTTGGTCTACCCCGAACCTGACGAGATCGAGATCGATCTCGATGAGAAGGACCTGCGCATCGACGTCTACCGCTCTTCTGGTCCCGGTGGGCAGAGCGTCAACACCACCGACTCCGCGGTGCGCATCACGCACCTGCCGACCGGCACCGTGGTGTCGTGCCAGAACGAGAAGTCGCAGATCCAGAACCGGATCCGGGCCACCGCGGTGCTGCGGGCCAGGCTGCAGGCGCTAGCCGAGGAGAAGGCCCAGCAGGAGGCCTCTGAGCAGCGCCGCTCGCAAGTTCGCACCGTGGACCGCTCCGAGCGGGTGCGCACCTACAACTTTCCGGAAAACCGGATCTCCGACCATCGGGTCAACTACAAGGCTCATAACCTCGACGCAGTGCTTGACGGAGACCTCGACGGAGTGCTCGACGCGCTGATCGGGGCGGACCGCGAGATGCTGCTGCGACAATCGTGAATCGGGGCGCTCGTGGGTAGGCAACCGCTGCGCCTGGCTGTGCTCGAGGCGGAACGGATCCTCACCGAGGCCGGCGTGGCCTCCCCGCGGGTGGACGCCGAACTGCTCGCGGCGCATGTGCTCGGGGTGCAGCGTGGGCGGCTATCGATGGTTCCACTGGTGGATCCGCCGGTGCTCGACGCATTGCGTGAGCTGGTGTACCGACGCGCCGCGCGGGTGCCATTGCAACACCTCACGGGGACCGCCGCACTGGGTGCCATCGAGGTCGCCGTGGGGCCCGGCGTGTTCATCCCGCGTCCTGAGACCGAAGTGCTGCTGGCTTGGGGCTTGGCCGCGCTGGAGAACGTGCCGCGGCCGCTGGTGGTCGATCTCTGCACGGGCTCCGGAGCACTAGCCCTGGCCGTGGCACACGCCAGGCCCGACGCGCAGGTACATGCTCTGGAATTCCAGCCGGCGGCGCTGAGTTGGGCGCGGCATAACGCTGATGCCAGGGCGGCGGCGGGGGAGACCCCGGTGGTGCTGTACGCCGGCGACATTGCCGAACCTGGCGTGCTCGGCGCGTTGGACGGGATGGCCGATCTGGTGCTGTGCAATCCGCCCTATGTGCCGTGCAGTGCTGCGGTAACGCCAGAGGTCGCCCTGCACGACCCACCTAGCGCCGTGTTCGCCGGTGACGACGGGCTCGCCGTCATCCCGGACGTGGTGCGCACCGGGACCCGCTTGCTGCGCGAGAGCGGCAGCATCGCCATCGAACACGACGACTCGCACGCCGAAGCCGTCCTCGCCTTGCTGGCCACCCGGCGGGTGCTCACCGATGTGGCCGGCCATGTCGACCTCAACGGCCGTCCGCGGTTCGCCACCGCTCGGCGCCGCGCGCTACCCGTCCCCCTCAATCCCCGATCCTGAGCGTGTCCAAGGTGAGGGAGGCGACTGCGTGCATGCCGCGGGCATTGGGGTGCACCGGATGGGCCGGGCTGGTCGGGGCAGTCCCCTCCACCCACTTCACTTCGGGCTGCTGGCACACGTCGCGGTTCGGTGAGCCGGCGTAGGAGTCGACGAATGCCGCCCCGTGGATGCGGGCCTGGTCGGCCAACATGGCGGTAAGTTGCTTTTCCAGGTCGTCCAGATAGGACACATCGCCGCGGGCGATCGGGAAGACCGGGTAGCAGCCGGCCGCGGGCGGCAGGATCCGCAGGTAGCCCACCACAATCACAGTCGCTAGCGGGGAGCGTTGCCGGATGCCCGCCAGCACCCCGGCGACCTTCGGTCCCACGGCGGGGATGCGCTGCGCGTGCACATCCGTGCCACCGGCGGTGGCCTGCCGCCGGCACGGGTCGCCCAGCGGGTCAGTACTGCTGAGTGCGAAACAGGTATTGAAGATGTCGCTGAGGCCGAAGTCGTTGCCGCCGATGGTGACGGTGACCAGGTCGGTGTCCGGTCGCAATGCGTCGAACTGTGGCGGGTTCGTACCGCCACCGCTCAACGGCCCTTGCTGGGCGGCCGTCATGTGGTCGGTCCGCGCGCCGCTGCAACTCACGTCGGTGTAGTCGGCGGCACCGAGTGCCTCGGCGACCAGCGCCGGGTAGTTGCGAGTGGAGCGCCCGCAGCCGATCGGATCGGTCCGCTGCACCGGGATCGCCGGCCCTGCTGCATAGGAGTCACCGAGCGCGACGTAGTGCCTCGGTGCGGCGGGGATCTGCGCGGCTGCAGTCGCCCGGCCCGCTCCCGTGCCGGCAAGCCCGGCCAGAGCGAGCACGACGCCCGCAGCGACGACCGCGGCTCGGCGATGCACAGCCACATCAGTCCCCGACAGCCAACGATCCTCCACCGGACGCAGATCGTGCCGTGCCGATCACGTGCTGTCAACACGGCGCGTCACCGCAGGGTTGTCACCTCGCTCACGTCGCTGAGCTCCGGCTCTTGGAGCGCGTCCAGGGCCAGGGCGGCCACCGCTCGCATACCGAGGGCGTTGGGGTGCACCGGGGCGGCCGGGCTGGTTGGCGCAACCCCCTCCACCCACTTCACACCGGGCAGCTTGCAGGCATCGTGGCCCAGCGAGCCGGCGTAGGAATCGACGAATACCGCGCCATGGTCGCTGGCTTGATCGGCGAGCATGGCGTTGAGCTGCTGCTGGATGCCGTCCAGGTATGACACGTCACCGCGGGCGATCGGGAAGACCGGATAGCACCCGACCTCGGGTGGCACGATCCGCAGGTAGCCCACCAGCAGCACGGTCGCTCCCGGAGAGCGCTGCCGGATGCCCTCCAGCACCCTGGCGACGTTCGGCGCTTCGGCATCGATGCGCTGCGCGTAGATATCTGTGCCGCCAGCGGTGGCCTGCCGCTCACAGGGGTTGCCCAGCGGGTCGGTGGAGCTGAGCTGGGCGCAGGTGACGAAAATGTTGCTGAACCCAATGTCGTTGCCGCTGATGGTCAGCGTGACCAGGTCGGTGTCCGGCGCCAACGCATTGAACTGGGGTGGATTGATGCCCAGCGGCACGGGTTGAGGGTCCGTCATGTTCTCGGTCTGCGCGCCGGTGCAGCTGACGTCGGTGAAGTCACGGATGCCGAGTGCCGCGGCGATCAACGACGGGTAGTTACTGTTGGAGCGACGGCAGCCGATCGGATCGAATCGCTGCACCGGGATCTCCGGCCCCGCCGCATAGGAGTCACCGAGCGCCACGTAGCGCTGCGGCACACTGGCGGTCTGGGCAGCCGCGGTCGTCGGGACTGCTCCGGTGCCGGCAAGGCCGAGCAGGGTAAGAGCGGTCGCTACGACGGCGACGATGACACGGCGATGCGCGGGCACATAAGCCTCCAGAGCCAAAGGACCCTCCCCCGCCCGGGGATGGTGCCTTGCTGATCACCAAGGTGTCAAACATGCCCGCCGTCGATGCCGCACCGGCCGGCGGCCGTAGTCTGCGGATCCGTGAGCTACGTCTACAACTGCGCGCGGCCCGACAGCCGTGCTGCCGGGCTGGCCGCGGCCGCCAGTGCCGCCCGCGCGGGCCAGCTCGTGGTGCTCCCGACGGACACCGTCTACGGGCTGGGTTGCGACGCCTTTTCCTCGGCAGCGGTCCAGGCGTTGCTCGACGCCAAAGGGCGGGGGAGGGACATGCCGGTCCCGGTACTGGTGGGTTCCTGGTCGACTGTGGACGGCCTGGTGCTGGGCGTACCGCCACAGGCGCGCACACTGATCGAGGCCTTCTGGCCCGGCGGTCTGTCGCTGGTACTGCCGCACGCGTCATCCCTGGCATGGGATCTCGGCGATACTCGGGGAACCGTCATGCTGCGGATGCCGTTGCATCCGGTCGCCCTCGAGCTGCTCCGCGACGTGGGTCCGATGGCCGTGTCAAGCGCGAACCGTTCTGGCCAACCGCCGGCGACCACTGTCGAGCAGGCCCGCGAGCAGCTCGCTGAGCGGGTACCGGTGTATCTCGACGGCGGGACCTCCGGTGAGCCGCTGGCCTCCACGATCGTCGATCTCACCGCTGACGAGCCCGTAGTGCTGCGCGAAGGCGCAGTGACCGTCGCCGAGCTCAGCGAGGTGCTCGGCCTCACCATCCAGGTGACCCGCTGAGCACTCACCGGGTCTGGCACGCCGGCAGCGACGACCCGGCGGCGAGGCAGGATCCGGCCTAACGGCGGGACTGAATCACACCGGGGCTAGCCTGCCTGTCGTGGGACCCGTGCCCGTTGCATCCGGACTACCGCTGCGGGAGTACCTGCTGGTCGGTCTCACCGCTGCGGTGGTGACCTTTCTGCTCACCGGGCTGGTCCGGCAGCTCGCGCTGCGCACTGGTGCGGTAGCGACGCCCCGCGAGCGCGACGTGCACCGTGCTCCAATCCCGCGGCTGGGTGGGGTGGCGATGTACGGTGGGATCCTCGGTGGGGTCATGCTGTCTCACCATCTACCGGTGCTACGCAGGTCTTTCGAGTTCTCCGGGGACGTCGTGGGAGTGTTGGTTGCCGGCGGCATCATCATGTTGATCGGCGCCCTGGACGACCGGTTCGAGTTGGACTCGCTCACCAAGTTCGCCGGCCAGGTCACGGCTGCCGGAGTGCTGGTGCTCTTCGGCGTGCAGTGGTTCATCTTCCCGGTGCCCTGGACCGGTTCGGCGCTCGTCCTCGGGCAGGACCAGGCGGTGCTGGTCACCGTCGCGCTGGCGGTAGTGCTGATGAACGCGATGAACTTCGTCGATGGACTCGACGGGCTGGCTGCCGGAATCGGGTTGATCGCCGCGGTGGCCATCGGGGCGTTTGCCCTGCAGCTGCTCGACAGGTCTGGTGGCAGCGTGTCGGCATACCCGCCCACGCTGATTGCTGCCCTGATCGCTGGGGCATGCCTGGGCTTCCTGCCACACAACTTCCAGCCGGCGCGGATCTTCATGGGGGACTCCGGGGCGATGCTCATCGGCCTGATGCTGGCCGCCGCGTCCACCAGCGCGTCGGGGCGGGTCGATCTCACCAGCTACGGCGCCACCGACGTGTTGGCGCTGTTCTCTCCGCTGCTGGTGGTGGCCGCGGTGCTGTTCGTGCCGCTCTTGGACCTGCTGCTCGCGGTGGTGCGCCGCACCCGCGCCGGTCGCAGCCCCTTCGCCGCCGACAAGCTGCACCTGCACCATCGGCTACTCGAGATCGGGCATTCACATCGCCGAGCCGTGCTATTGATCTACCTTTGGGCGGCCCTGCTCGCTTTCGGTGCCGTTGCGCTGACCGTGTTCGACGTCTATGTCGTGGTTTGGGCGATCATGCTTGGGCTGCTTATCGCCGTGCTTGGCTCGATGGTTCCTCGTTTACCCGCGCGTTGACTTTTCCTTTGCGCTGGCTCTGTCCACCGACGGTCGAGCGGCAGAAGCGCAGCTAGAAGTGCTGGGGGTGAGCACAGGCTGCAACGTAGCCTGTGATAACGTCTGGTTCGTCCCGCCTGGGCGTGGGATTTGAGGTCAGGCCGGCCCATCGACAGAGCTCATGATCATGATTTTCGCCATGCGCGCTGTCCCTGGACTGCGAGGAGTGCCTTTGAGCGATGGCGGCGGGTGACGCCATGCGCCCGCCGAGGTTATGTGCGCTGAGGTAGGTGGTCGTGGAGCAACGCAACGGCCCCGAGCTCGCAACTTTACTCGGCCTCGGAGCCGCGACCGCAGCGATCCTCCTAGCCGGGCTGGGCCTCGGCTGGTTGGTCGACGAGATAATGGACACCTTCCCCGCGTACATCCTGGCTGGTTTGGTGCTCGGCATCGCCGGTGCCAGCGTCTTCATCTACACCAAGTTCACGAAGTTCCTGAAGGAGTAAGTGCCGCGCTTATGGTGGCAACATGCATCAGCCATCGGAGGGCCCGTGACCACTGACGTGATCACATCGACCAGATCGGCCGTCAATCTACCCCGGGCCGCGCTCATTGCGGCGTGCCTCGGTGTTGCCAGTTTCGTGGTGCTCGCACCAATGGGTTACCCGCTGGCGGCAGCGTTCTTCTGCGGTGGGCTCGGGCTGGGACTGCTCAACACGAGGCTGGTGCAACGCTCCGCGGCGCGCTTCGCGGCCAGTGGGGATCCGAGTAAACGGCGCTTCGCCGTGGCCGTGCTCACCCGGCTCGCGCTGATTACCGCGCTCGCTGTCGGCTTGGCAATGGTAGTACAGCCGGAGGGCCTTGGCGTGTTCGCCGGGCTCGCCGCCCTTCAGCTATTGATGATCTTCATGGCATCGGTTCCGCTCATCACGGAGCTGCGTCGTTCCAAGGTCGAGGGCCGATCCGGGATCCAAGACCAGCCGGGAGGCCCGGTATGAGCGAGCTGGTATTGGCCGCGGAAGGCGGCGTGCAGGTCGGTGAGCACGTCGAATGGCACCTGCTCGGTCTGACGATCAATGCCGACACTGTGATCTCCACAGTGATCGCCGCGGTGATTGTTCTCGGATTCGGCCTCTACCTTGCGGCCAAGTCAACCTCCAAGGTGCCCAGCGGCCTGCAATTGGCCTTCGAGACGGTCACCAACCAGGTCGAGCGCCAGGTGGAGAGCAACGTCGGCATCCGCACCGCGCCTTTTGTCGTGCCGTTGGCGATCGCACTGTTCTTCTTCATTTTGATCTCGAACTGGATGGCGATCCTGCCGCACGCCTGGGAGGCCTATGTCCGGCCACCGACGTCGGATGTGAACCTCACCTTCGCGCTGGCCTTCTTCGTGATCATTCTCGTGCATATGACGGGAATCCGGGTCAAGGGCAAGCACTACTTCAGGCATTTCGTGGAGCCTTACCCGGCGATGCTTCCATTGAACATCATCGAAGAGCTCAGCAAGCCGGTCACCCTCGCGCTGCGGCTGTTCGGCAACATCCTCGCGGGCACCGTGATGGTCAGCGTCATCGCGCTGTTGCCGGCCGTCGTGAACTGGGCACCGACCACAGCGTGGAAGTTGTTCGACCTGTTCATCGGCCTGCTCCAGGCGCTGATCTTCGCGCTGCTGACGATCCTGTACTTCGGGTTCGCGGTTGGCCAGGACGAGGAGGGGGCCCACTAACGGTTCTCCGCTCGCCTCTGTGAGGTCATTACCAGGAACAATCCGCGAATTTCGAGGACAATGAGGGTAAAGATATGAGTTTTTCTGAACTGGTCCTTGCCCAGGGGGGCGGCATCACGGGCAACGTCCAGCTCGCGGGTGCCTTCATCGGCGGGGGTATCGCCCTGGCCGGTGGCGCGATCGGTGCTGCCATCGGTGACGGGCTGGCCGGCGGTGCGACGATCCAGGGCGTTGCTCGCCAGCCCGAGGCGCAGGGCCGGCTGTTCACCATTTTCTTCCTGACGGTGGGTCTGGTCGAGGCGATGTACTTCATTAACCTGGCCTTCATGGCGGTGTTCGTCTTCGCGCTCGCCGGCGGCTGATCTTGGCGCAGATGATTTGGCAGGGACGGTAAATCCATGAGTTCGCACAATCTGGCCGCCTCAGGCGGTGGCAACATCTTCCTGATCCCCAACGCGACGTTTTTCGTCGAGCTGGTGGTTTTCCTGCTCGTGCTCGGCGTGGTCTGGCGCTACGTGGTACCCCCGGTTAAGCGGGCGATGAACGAGCGCCAGGAGATGATCCGCCGGCAGATCGAGGAAAGCCAGCAGGCCCGCACGCGCCTGGAGGAGGCCGAGAGCCGTTACTCCCAGGCGCTTGCCGAGGCCCGCGTCGAGGCGGCCAAGATCCGCGAGACGGCCCGGGCCGATGCGCAGGAAATCAAGGATGAGATGCGTCAGCAGGCTGAGCAGGAGGTCGCGCGGATCCGTCAGCGCGGCGAGGAGCAGCTGGCCACCCAACGCGAGCAGGTCGTCCGCGAGTTGCGTGGGGAGTTGGGCAAGTTGGCCGTGACGCTGGCCGGTCGCATCGTCGGTGAGTCGGTGGCCGACGACGCCCGGCGGGCCGGCACGGTGGATCGCTTCCTCGACGAGCTGCAGGGTATGGCCGCCACCGAAAGCGGCCCCGAAAGCGACCCCGAAAGTGGCACGGACGGTGCCGTGTCGGTGCCCGGCGGGCGGCGGAAGCGCTGATGCAACCGGCCAGCAGGGCGGCCTTGGCCACAGCCCGCGAGCAGCTTGAAAAGCGCATCTCAGGGGCGAATGCTCAGGACCGCGAGCGCGTGGGTGATGACCTTGGCGCTGTCGCGGCGGTGCTCGGGCAGCAGCCGGCGATCCGGCGGCACCTCGCCGATTCCGCGGCACCCCAGCAGGTTCGCAAGCAGATGCTCGATGCCTTGTTCGGCGGCAAAGTGAGTCGGATCAGCCTGCGGGTGCTGGGCGACGTGGTCGCCTCGCGCTGGTCCCGGCCGCTGGACTTGGTGGACGGGATCGAGGAGCTGGCCAGGCAAGCGCTGCTCATGCTGGCCGAGCGGGACCGTAGCCTCGAGGACGTCGAGGACGAGCTGTTCCGGTTCGGTCGCATCCTGGCCGCTCAACCGCGCCTGGCGTCGCTACTGGGGGATGAGAGTGCATCGGCCACGCAGCGGCTGGAGCTGCTGAACACGGTGCTGGCCGATCGCAGCCGCCCGGTGACTCGTCGACTCCTGGAGCAGGCGGTTCGGGCGCCACGGCGGCGACCGCTCGGTGACATCGTCGAGATACTCGTGGATCGGGCAGCGAGCCGCCGGGAGCGGTCGGTGGCCCACGTCAGCGCCGCCGGTCCGCTGTCACAGCATCAGGAACAGCGGCTGCTCGAGGTGCTCGATCGGATCTACCGGCGGCCGATCTCGCTCAAGATCGACGTCGATCCCGAGCTGCTGGGTGGGCTGGTGATCAGGGTGGGCGACGAGGTGATCGACGGCAGTGTGGCCACCCGGCTGGACAAGGCGCGCCAATGGATGTCCCGATGAAGCGCACGATGAACGATCGACACGAGAGCAGGGAATGATAGCCATGGCGGAGCTGACGATCTCCTCGGATGAGATCCAGAGAGCGATCGAGAACTACGTCACTTCCTTCTCGACCGAGGCCTCGCGTGAGGAGGTGGGCGTCGTCACCTACGCCGGTGACGGCATCGCCCGGGTCGAGGGCCTGCCCTCGACGATGACCAACGAGCTGCTGGAGTTCCCCGGTGGTGTGCTGGGCGTCGCGCTCAACCTGGAGGTGCGCTCGATCGGTGCGGTCATCCTGGGCAACTTCGGGGCCATCGAGGAAGGCCAGGAGGTCCGGCGAACCGGCCGGATTTTGTCGGTGCCGGTCGGGGATGACTTCCTCGGTCGGACGGTGGATCCGTTGGGCTACCCGCTGGACGGCCTGGGCGATATCGCCGCCGATGAGCAGCGGGTCCTGGAGTTGCAGGCGCCCTCGGTGATCGACCGGCAGCCGGTGAAGGAACCGCTGCAGACGGGCATCAAGGCGATCGACTCGCAGACCCCGATCGGTCGCGGCCAGCGCCAGCTCATCATCGGTGACCGCAAGACCGGCAAGACCGCGGTGTGTATCGACACGATCCTCAATCAGAAGGCGAACTGGGAGACTGGTGACCCGGCCAAGCAGGTGCGCTGCATTTACGTGGCGATCGGCCAGAAGGGCACCACCATCGCGGCGGTTCGCCAGGCGCTGGAGAACGCCGGCGCCCTGGAGTACACCACCATCATTGCGGCACCGGCATCTGATTCAGCCGGCTACAAGTGGCTGGCGCCCTACACCGGCTCAGCGCTGGGCCAGCACTGGATGTACCAGGGCAAGCATGTACTGATCATCTTCGATGACCTGTCCAAGCAGGCCGAGGCCTATCGCGCCATCTCGCTTCTGCTGCGCCGTCCACCGGGCCGGGAGGCATATCCTGGCGACGTGTTCTACCTGCACTCCCGGCTGTTGGAGCGCTGCGCGAAACTTTCCGACGAGCTGGGCGCGGGCTCGCTGACCGGGTTGCCGATCATCGAGACCAGGGCCAACGACATCTCGGCCTACATTCCGACCAACGTCATCTCCATCACCGACGGCCAGTGCTTCTTCGAGTCCGATCTGTTTAACCAGGGCGTCCGGCCGGCGATCAACGTCGGTGTCTCGGTCTCGCGGGTCGGCGGTGCGGCGCAGATCAAGGCGATGAAGTCGGTCGGCGGCACGCTACGGCTGGAACTTTCCCAGTACCGCGAGTTGGAGGCGTTTGCGGCGTTCGGTGCGGAGAACCTGGATGCCACCTCGCGACGCCAGTTGGAGCGCGGCGCCCGGCTGACCGAGCTGCTCAAGCAGGGACAGTACGCGCCGCTGCCCGTCGAGGAGCAGGTCGTGTCGATCTTCCTCGGTACCCGGGGACATCTGGACGACGTGGCGGTGGACGATGTCCGACGCTTTGAGTCGGAGTTCCTCGCCGAGATCCGCAGGCACCACCAGGGCATCCTCGACACCATCCGCGAGAGCAAGCAGTTCGATGAGGACACCGAGCAGCAGGTCGTGGACGCGGTGACGGAATTCAAGAAGCAGTTCACCACGGCGGATGGCTCCTCGCCGGGTAACGAGGCCGAGACCGACGCGATGGAGGCCGACGAGGTCGAGCGCGAGTCGGTCAAGGTCACCCGGCGTGGCCAAAAGGATCGCGCCCAACAAGATAACGAGAGCTGACGCGACGATGGCAGCGCAGCTGAGAGTGCTCCGTCGCCGGATCCGCTCCGTCCAGTCCACGAAGAAGATCACCAAGGCGAGCGAGCTGATCGCCACCTCGCGGATCGCTCGCGCCCAGGCCCGGGTGGAGGCGTCCCGGCCGTACGCGCAGGAGATCACCAAGGTGCTCTCCGCGTTGGCCAGCGCCGCCGGTACCTTAGACAACCCGCTGCTGGTGGAGCGGGAGAACCCGACCCGGGCAGCCATGCTAGTGGTGACCAGCGACCGTGGCTTGGCCGGTGGCTACAACGCCAACCTGCTACGCGCTGCGGAGGAGCTGCACGCGCTGCTGCGCGACGAAGGCAAATCAGTGGCGCTGTACCTGATCGGTCGCAAGGCGGTCAGTTACTACACATTTCGCGAGCGGCCGATCGAGCAGTCTTGGACCGGCTTCTCCGAGCAGCCGGCTTATGACAATGCGGCGGAAGCCGGCAATGTGCTGGTGGGCGCGTTTCTCGCCGGCGCCGACGACGGTGACGGTCCTGGGGAAGGTCCGGACGGTAATGCTGGACCGGACGGGGTGCCTGGCGTGGACGAGTTGCACATCGTTTATACCGAGTTCCGATCGATGGTCACCCAGACGCCTCGAGCGCGCCGGATCGCGCCGCTGGTGGTCGAGTACGTCGATGATGAGAATGAGGCGGACGGCGCTGCAGCCGAGGCCGCTGGGAGCCAACAGCGGTCGCACTCGGACAGCCCGCCCCCGCTGTATGAGTTCGAGCCGGACGCCGAGGAGCTGCTAGGGCACCTGCTGCCGAAATACATCAATACCAGGATTTACGCGGCGCTGCTGGAGGCTGCGGCATCGGAGCAGGCGGCCCGCCGCCAGGCGATGAAGGCTGCCACCGACAACGCCACCGAGCTGATTGAAGACCTCACTCGTGAGGCCAACCGGGCCCGCCAGGCCCAGATCACCCAGGAGATCAGCGAGATCGTCGGCGGCGCAGAGGCGCTGGCCGCCGTGGGGAGTGATGACTGACATGAGTACAGCCGAGAAGCCGACCACCGATGATTCAATGCCTGGGGCCGCCATCGGTCGCGTGGTGCAGGTGACCGGACCCGTGGTGGACGTGGAGTTTCCACGCGGCCAGGTGCCGCAGCTGTTCAACGCGCTGACCGTGGAGGTCGATTACGAAGCGCTCCGCAAGACGATGACGCTGGAGATCGCCCAGCACCTCGGTGACAACACCGTGCGCGCAATTGCCATGCAGCCGGCCGACGGGCTGGTCCGGGGAGCGCCAGTGACCGACACCGGATCGGCGATCTCCGTGCCGGTCGGTGACCAGGTCAAGGGCCATGTGTTCAACATGTTGGGCCAGTGCCTGGACGCTCCGGACACGAAGTTTTCCGGGGACCGCTGGGAGATCCATCGCAGGCCGCCGGCCTTCGACCAGCTCGAGGGCAAGACCGAGATGCTTGAGACCGGATTGAAGGTCATCGACCTGCTCACCCCGTACGTGCAAGGCGGCAAGATCGGTCTGTTCGGTGGTGCCGGAGTGGGCAAGACGGTGCTGATTCAGGAGATGATCATCCGGGTGGCCCGGAACTTTGGTGGCACATCGGTGTTCGCCGGCGTGGGTGAGCGCACCCGTGAGGGCAACGACCTCTTCCTGGAGATGCAGGAGGCCGGCGTCCTCAAGGACACCGCGCTGGTCTTCGGTCAGATGGACGAGCCGCCCGGAACCCGGATGCGGGTCGGGTTGTCTGCGCTGACCATGGCGGAGTACTTCCGCGACGAGATGAACACCGACGTGCTGCTGTTCATCGACAACATCTTCCGGTTCACCCAGGCCGGCTCCGAGGTCTCCACCCTGCTGGGTCGGCTGCCTTCCGCGGTGGGCTACCAGCCCACCCTGGCCGACGAGATGGGGGAGCTGCAGGAGCGCATCACCTCGACCCGGGGCCGTTCGATCACCTCGATGCAGGCGATTTACGTGCCGGCCGACGATTACACCGACCCGGCACCGGCGACCACTTTCGCGCACCTGGATGCCACCACGGAGCTATCCCGGGGTGTGTTCGCCAAGGGCATCTTCCCCGCGGTGGACCCGCTGACCTCGTCGTCGACCATCCTCGACCCGCAGTATGTGGGGGAGGAGCATTACCGGGTGGCCCAGGAAGTGAAGCAGATCCTGCAGAAGTACAACGACCTGCAGGAGATCATCGCCATCCTTGGCATCGACGAGCTGTCCGAAGAGGACAAGGTCACGGTCAACCGGGCCCGCCGGATCGAGCGCTTCCTGAGCCAGAATATGTACTCGGCTGAGCAGTTCACCGGTCAGGAGGGCTCGACAGTGCCGCTGAAGGAGACCATCGAGGCCTTCGACAAGCTCAGTAAGGG
>DASVWA010000093.1:0-2466 GCA_036389855.1 Pseudonocardiaceae bacterium | reverse complement strand
ATCGCCGCAGCCGACAGGCTGACGGCCCCGGTGCAACGGCGCCGGGACGTGCAGGGTGCTAGTGGCTCGTTAACTAGGTAACTTTACCTCGGGTTGTGTTTCTGGGATCATGGTCTATGGCCTTGACTGTGACCGTGGACGTATCACCTCGCGATCGTGAGGTTTTGGAGTCGTGGCTGCGTGCGCCGTCGGCGCGGGCCGGGCAGGCTCAGCGAGCCAGGATCGTGCTGTTGGCCGCGGACGGCGTGCCGGTCAAGGAGATCGTGGAGCGGGTCGGTGCCTCGAAGCCGACAGTGATCGGCTGGAAGAAGCGCTACGCGGCCGAGGGCCTGGGTGGTTTGGCCGACCGACCCAAGCCCGGACGGCCGGCCGTGGTCGACGAGGTGGCGGTTGTGCTGGCCACGTTGGAGCCGCCACCGGAGCGGCTCGGTGTCACGCACTGGTCCTCGCGGCTGCTGGCCGGCGAACTGGGTCTGTCGCATGTCTGGGTGAGCAAGATCTGGCGCCGTTGGGGGCTGCAGCCCTGGCGGGTGGAGACCTTCAAGTTCTCCACCGACCCGGAACTGGAGGCCAAGGTCCGCGATGTCGTCGGGCTGTACCTCAACCCGCCGCAGAACGCTGTCGTGCTGTGCGTGGACGAAAAGTCACAAGTCCAGGCCCTGGACCGGACTGCGCCGATCCTGCCGATGCGTACGGGAATCCCCGAGAAGCAAACCCACGACTACGTCCGGCACGGCACCACCACGCTGTTCGCCGCACTCAAGGTGGCCACCGGCAAGGTCACCGACCTGTGCCTACCGCGACACCGTCATCAGGAGTTCCTACGGTTCCTCAAGCAGGTCGCCAAAACCTACCCCCGAGTCACGCTGCACCTGGTATGCGACAACTGTGAGGATGATCAGGCACCGTCTCGGACCGTGGCCTGACCCGTGCGACAACCGGCCAGGGTGCCTTTCCGTAGATCTGTCGGCCGCTGGTCGGGGGCGGTGCTTGCTGCCGCCGGACCGATGAGGCGTGTCCCGATAGGGGCCTTGCCGTGAACAGGGCACCATCACAGTTCTGACCGCCCACATCGGCCCGGCGACGGCCATCCGTTCCCGTGGCGATCAGGAGACAGACGACGATGCCCAGCATGCCCCGGTTGGCCCGACACGACCAGCACGACCACAACGAGTGCCCTACCGATGAGGTCGTTCTCGGCGTGGATACTCACAAGGATGTGCATGTCGCGGCGGTGATCACTGTTCTGGGAGCGTTGCTGGCCAGCACCACGTTTCCCACGACCGCTGCCGGCTACCGGGACCTGGTGGCCTGGGCGCACACGTTCGGGACGCTGCGGCGGGCTGGGGTGGAGTGCACGGGTTCCTACGGGGCGGCGCTGACCCGGCACTTGCGCACCGAGGGCGTCGAGGTGATCGAGGTCAACCAGCCCGACAAGGCCACTCGCCGCCGACGGGGCAAGACCGATGCCCTCGACGCCGAGGCCGCTGCTCGGGCCGTGCTCTCAGGCAGGGCCACCGCGACCGCGAAGGCCAGTGACGGGCCGGTGGAGATGATGCGGATGTTCAAGCTGGCCAAGGCATCCGCTATCAAGGCGCGCACCCAGACGATCAATCAGCTCAAAGCAGTGCTTGTCGCGGCCGACCCCGTACTGCGCGAAGAACTGTCCGGTCTGGGCAATCCCGTCTTGGTCCAGCGCTGCGCGCAGCTGGACGTCAACACCCCCAGCGACGTCACCAGCGCCGCGGCCTACACGCTGCGACTGCTAGCCCGTCGGATCCTCGAGCTGACCAACGAGATTCGCGACCTGGAACAACGCATCACCGACGCGGTCGCCACTCACACACCCAAGCTGCTCCAACAACGGGGCATCGGCCCCGACAGTG
This sequence comes from Pseudonocardiaceae bacterium, assembly GCA_036389855.1. GTDB lineage: Bacteria > Actinomycetota > Actinomycetes > Mycobacteriales > Pseudonocardiaceae. Next base: position 580 of record DASVWA010000093.1, on the reverse strand, counting down.
CCGCTGCCCTGCTGATCACCGCCGGCGACAACCCCGATCGCCTGCGGAGCGAGGCCTCGTTCGCGGCACTGTGCGGCGTCAGCCCCATCGAGGCATCCTCGGGCAAGACCAATCGCCGCCGCCTCAACCGAGGCGGCGACCGCCAGGCCAACGCCGCCCTTTACCGCATCACCTTGTCACGCCTGCGCTGGGACCAAACTACCCGCGATTACCTCGACCGCCGCATCAACGAGGGCAAAACGCGACGTGAGGCGATCCGCTGCCTCAAGCGCTAATGGGCAGGCAACGCCGGGACGGGACGGATTCCTACTCAAGCGCAAGGCCGTGAGCCTTCGATGTAGACGGGAGCGTTTCGCCTCGTTCTCGCGTGCCATGTCATGGCCGGGCGGCGCCCAGCTGGTGCTTCCCGTGCGCCACCGGTCGGCAGCGCTCGGACAGCGTTGCCATACCTGGGCGCCGCCCGACCGTGACGGCCACGTCGCGCTGTCGTTGACGTCGTGGTTCGAGCCGCCCGCACGGATCACCTCTGATGAAGACGTGAGCCCTTGAGCTCCTCCGAAGACGGAGAGCCGTGCGGTCC
>DASVWA010000092.1:0-1914 GCA_036389855.1 Pseudonocardiaceae bacterium | reverse complement strand
CCTGAGGGCATGACCACGATCACTGGATCGGTGACGAATGTCGTCGTGGCGTTCCATACTTGCTCCTTCGACTCAGACGACTCACTGGCGGGGGCGTGTAAACATTCAGCCCTGATCAGTGCATGGCGTTGTCACTGGCTGGCTGGTGGGCTTCTGGTGGGCGGTCGGTTGTGGTGTGGGTCAGGTGGGTGCGGGTAGTGCGGGCATCCAGGGTCGGCCGGTCAGCGCGTCGCGCAGCGCGGTGATCTTGTCGAGTTCGTGTTTGGTGGCGGTGGAGAGGTAGCCGAGGATGGTGTAGCGGTCCTGGGTGCGCTTGATGCTGGTCAGCCGCCCGGAGATCTTCTGTTGGATCTTGGGGGGGCGCAGGTCGCGTTCGGCCTGGTTCGAGGTGGGGGGCACCTGGAGGTCGTGGACGAAGCGCAGCACGTCGGCGGGGCGGTCGCGCAGTGCTTCGAGCAGCAGCCGGGCTTTGCGTTGTCCGGGGTGGGTGCCGTGGGAGGTGGTGTCGGACAGCCCGACCAGCATTGCGTTGCGGAGCTGGCGCAGCAGCGTGTCGCGGACCTCGGCGGGGATGGCGGGCAGGTGCTGGTCGCGGGCGAGGTTGGCGTGGTGGATCAGCCCACGCAGCGCGTTGGCGATCTGGACGGGCCACACCGCGTCGGGGTAGACCTGCGCGGCGCACTCAAGATCACGCAGCAGGTGGGCACAGCAGAGTTGGTGGACCAGCGTGCCGAGCGCGCAGGAGTCATAGTTCTGGTAGCGGTCGTGCACGATCACCGAGTCGGTCAGGTCGGTGACCACGAACGCCCGGAACGTGGCCAGGGACCGGTCGCCGAGCAGGTAGTGGGTGTAGGCCTCGGTGCAGGCCACCAGCGGGTAGCGCTCGGCCTTCTGCTTCCCCACCGGTGGGGTCTTGGGTCCGACCCGCAGTGGGGTCTCATCGCAGCACACCGCATGCGCCAGGGTGATCAGCGCCCGGATCCGCTGGTGGGTCTCGGTGAGCAGCCCGGCCGCGCGAGCGATCATGCCGTGCACGAACCCGACCGAGGGGGCCGCCCCGGTCAGCGACTCCAGCAGCGCCACGACCCGGTGCGCGGGAATGAAGTGCACCACCATCAGATACACCGCGAACGCAGCCAGGTCAGGGCCGTACCCGACCGGCCCGGACCGGGCGCCCTCGGGCCGGTCGGCGGTGTGGAGCCTCCCGCAGCCGCACTCGACCTGGTGCTGATCATACTGGGTGACCCTCGCGCTGACCCGCGGGATCTCGTGCTGCTGGTAGCGGTCCACGATCCCCAGATCACGGGCGCCGCCCAGATCATCACCGCAGTCACAACGGCCTCGGGGGAACCAGTCGCGGCGCTCATCGGGATGCTCAGTCCACCCCAGACCCGACCCCGGCGCCCCAGGCTGCTTGCCCCGCCGCCGCGCCAGCCCGCCCTTGCCGGGCTTGTCCTTGCTCTCCGGCGGGGTCCGACCGGGATCACCGTCTTTCGACGGCGGACTCGAAGAGTTACCCGAGTTACGCGACAGCAGGTGCTCCAGCTTGGCCAGCTTGCCCGACAGGGCCTCATTAGCCTCCCTCAGCTCCGCGAGCTGCCCGGCCTGCAGGGTGATCTGCCCGGCCTGACGCCGCACCACGACGATCAACTCATCGCGCGACATCTCCTCCAGCGCCGGCACCCGCAGATCACACCGCACACCAGCCCCTCACACGGCGACCAACACGCCCACAACCCCGACCAGCCACGACGTACGGGGCTGAATGTTTACTCGACAGGGTGTGTCAGCAGGCGCTGCGTCAGGTTCTGGAGCCGATCTTCGAGCCGACGTTCTCCGAGGTCAGTTTCGGGTTTCGCCCGAAACGCTCGGCGCATATGGCTATGCGCCGGATCTGGGGGCAGTTGCAGGTTG
>DASVWA010000091.1:0-5648 GCA_036389855.1 Pseudonocardiaceae bacterium | reverse complement strand
GGCAGCGATGCCAGCTCTCCCTGGCGTCAGGCGCCTCTGCAACTACCGATACAAGCGCGATGGCCTGGGCGTCAGACGGTGAAACCCAGGGCACGCAGTTGTTCCCGGCCGTCGTCGGTGATCTTGTCCGGTCCCCACGGCGGCATCCACACCCAGTTGATCCGCACGTCGTCGACCAGTCCACCACCTGGACCACCGGTGAGTGCCGCGCGAGTTTGATCCTCGATGACGTCGGTCAGCGGGCACGCTGCGGAGGTCAGCGTCATGTCCACGATCGCGACGTTGCCCTCGTCGACCCTGATGTCATAGACCAGGCCCAGGTCGACCACGTTGATGCCGAGCTCCGGGTCGACCACATCGCGCATGGCTTCCTCGAGGTCGTCGAGGGCGACCACCTCGCCGTCCGGGCGCGGCTCCGGGAGCTCGGGCATCCCGGCCGCTCCGCGTTGCACCTCATGATCCTCATTCAGGCTCATTGTGCCTCCGCTCGCTTGGCACCATTGTCTTCAGCGCCGGCGTCCACCCGGCCGACGGCATCCTTGAACGCCATCCAGCCCAGCAAGGCGCACTTCACCCGGGCCGGGTAGCGGGCCACGCCGGCGAAAGCGACCGCGTCCTGGAGAACGTCCTCATCGGGCTCCACCTGGCCGCGGCTCTGCACCATCTCCATGAACGCGTCCATCGTGGACGCCGACTCGGCCACGGTACGGCCGACCACCAGATCGGTGAGCACCGACGTCGCCGCCTGGCTGATCGAACAACCCATCGCCTCGTAGGAGACGTCGGCCACCCGGTCGCCGTCCAGCGCGACTCGTAGGGTCACCTCGTCGCCGCAAGTGGGATTGATCTGGAACGACTCGGCGTCGAATGGCTCGCGAAGGCCGTGCCGGTGCGGGTTGCGATAGTGGTCCAGGATGATCTCCTGGTACATCTGCTCCAGTTTCATGCCGGCACCCGGAAGAAGCGGCGCACCTCGTGCACACCGGCCAGTAACCCCTCGACCTCGGCGGGCGTGTTGTACAGCGCGAAGCTGGCCCGCACCGTCGCGGAGATACCAAAGCGACGGTGCAACGGCCAGGCGCAATGGTGACCGACCCGCACGGCGATCCCCAGATCGTCGAGTACCTGCCCCGCGTCGTGGGCGTGCACATCATCGAGGATGAAGGACACCGCGCCACCACGGTCCTCGGTGTCACGGGGACCGATGATCCGCAGGCCATCGAACTCCGACAGGCCAGCCAGAGTCTGCTCGGTCAGGACGCGCTCATGTTCGGCGATGCGGTCCATACCCACCCCCGACAGGTAGTCCACTGCCGCGCCCAGGCCGACCGCTTGGGAGGTCATCGGGACACCGGCCTCGAAGCGTTGCGGTGGCGGGGCGTATGTGGAGCCTTCCATCTTGACCAGCTCGATCATCGACCCACCGGTGAGGAACGGCGGCAGTTCCTCGAGCAGTTCCCGGCGGCCGTAGAGCACGCCGACCCCGGATGGCCCCAGCATCTTGTGTCCGGAGAACACCGCGAAGTCGACATCCAGCGCAGCAAAGTCGACCGGCGTGTGCGGCACCGACTGGCAGGCGTCCAGCACGGTCAGCGCCCCGACCTCCCGGGCCCGGCGGACCAGCTCCGCGACCGGCGGGACGGTGCCCATCACGTTGGACTGGTGGGTGAAGGCCACAACCCGGGTGCGCTCGGACAGCTCCAGCGAGTCCAGATCGAGCCGACCGGCATCGGTCACCTGGTACCAGCGCAGCGTGGCGCCGGTGCGCCGGCACAGCTCCTGCCAGGGCACCAGATTGGCGTGGTGCTCCATCTCGGTCACCACTATCTCGTCGCCCGGCGCCACGGCGAAGCGCTGGGCCGCTCCCCCGGTGGCTGACGAGTTGCTCAGCGCGTAGGCGACCAGGTTGATCCCCTCGGTGGCGTTCTTGGTGAACACCACCTCGCTGGGCTGGATACCGACAAAAGCGGCAATCCGAGCGCGCGCGGACTCGTATGCGTCGGTGGCCTCCTCGGCGAGCTGGTGCGCGCCGCGGTGCACCGCTGCATTGTGTTGCTCGAGGAAGGCGCGCTCGGCGTCCATCACCTGCCGGGGCCGCTGCGAGGTGGCCCCGGAGTCCAGGTACACCAGCGGTCGGTTCTCCCGCACTGTGCGGGACAGGATCGGGAAGTCGGCGCGGATCTTCTCTAACTCCCCGGAAGTCAGGGGCTCAGCCACGATGGTTACCCCTGTCACGTCCTGACGGTGAAGCGCTCATAGCCGCCAGCCTCCAGCTCCTCTGCGAGTTCCGGCCCGCCGGATTCCACGATCCGCCCGCCCGCGAACACGTGCACGTGGTCGGGCGTGATGTGCCGCAGGATCCGGGTGTAGTGCGTGATCAGCAGTACCCCGACGTTCCCGCTGGCCCGGTACCGGTTCACGCCCTCGGAAACCACCCGCAGCGCGTCCACGTCCAAGCCCGAGTCGGTCTCGTCCAGTACCGCAATCTTGGGCTTGAGCAACGAGAGCTGCAGGATCTCGTGGCGCTTCTTCTCACCTCCGGAGAAACCCTCGTTGACGCTGCGCTCGGCGAAGGAAGGATCGATGTCCAGCTCGGACATCGCCGCCTTGACCTCCTTGACCCAGGTGCGCAACTTCGGCGCCTCGCCACGGATCGCGGTGGCAGCGGTGCGCAGGAAGTTCGTCATCGACACACCAGGTACCTCGACCGGGTACTGCATAGCCAGGAACAGGCCCGCACGGGCACGTTCGTCGACCGACATCGCAAGGACGTCGGCGCCGTCGAGGAGCACCTGCCCCGAGGTGACCTGGTACCGGGGATGCCCGGCGATCGAGTAGGCCAAGGTGGACTTGCCCGATCCGTTCGGGCCCATCATCGCGTGGGTCTCCCCGGCCCGGACGGTCAGGTCAACGCCGCGCAGGATCTCCTTGTCAGGAGTCTGTTCGTCGTCGGTGCGGACCTCGACGTGCAGATCCTTGATCTCCAGAGTGGCCATTAGTGTGTTCTCAGCTCCTGCTAGCGGTTAGTTGGGCTTGTTGGGTCGACGTATACGTCGTCACCGTCGATCGTCACGGCATAGGTGTCCACCGGTTCAGAGGCCGGTGGTGAGGACGGCTCCCCGGTGCGCAGGTCGAAGCACGAGCCGTGCAGCCAGCACTCCAGGCCCTTGCGGGTGACCTCGCCTTCGGACAACGCGATCTCGGCATGCGAGCAGACGTCGGCCAGTGCGTACACCTGTTCGCCCTGGCGCACCAGCACCACCGGGACGCCGTCGACCTCGAAGCCGGCGGGCAGGTCATCCTTGAGGTCATTGAGGCTGCAGACCCGCACTCCGGTCATACCCCTACCGCCTCAAGCTCGGCTTCGATCGCCGCCTCGAGCCGCTCACGGACCTGCGGGACGGTGATCTTCTGCAGGATCTCGCCGAAGAAACCCCGGACAACCAGCCGGCGGGCCAGCTCGGCTGGGATACCCCTGGAGGCCAGGTAGAAGAGCTGCTCGTCATCGAAGCGGCCCGTGGTGCTGGCGTGCCCGGCACCGACGATCTCTCCGGTTTCGATCTCCAGGTTGGGCACCGAGTCGGCTCGCGCGCCGTCGTTGAGCACCAGGTTACGGTTGACCTCGAAGGTCTCGGTGCCCTCAGCGGCGGCCTGGATCAGCACGTCCCCGATCCACACGGTATGTGCGTCTGGCTGTCCGGGACTGCCCTGCAACGCGCCCTTGTAGGCGACGTTGGACCGGCAATGTGCAACGGCGTGGTCGACCAACAACCGGTGTTCCAGGTGCTGCCCGGCGTCGGCGAAGTACAGGCCGAGCAGTTCGGCGTCGCCGCCGGGTTCGGTGAACGTCACCGTCGGGGATTGCCGGACCAGATCGCCACCCAGGCTCACGGTGATCGCTCGCAGGACCGCGTCGCGGCTCAGCCGGATGTGCTGGGCGGCAACGTGCACTGCGTCGTCAGCCCAGTCCTGAACGTTGACCAGAGTCAGCCGGGCACCGTCGGCGAGGATCAGCTCGACGTTTTCGGCATACGTGCCGCTGCCGCGGTAGTCGAGCACCACCACGGCCTCGGCGAAGGGCTCCAGGCGCAGCTGCAGGTGCCCGTAGGCGACCTCATCCGGGCCCGGGCCGGTAACCGTGATCATCACTGGTTGCTCGATGCGCGTTTCCGGCGCCACGGTGACGACGGTGGCCCGCTCGGTAGCAGTCCATGCCTGTGCAGCGACCCGATCCGCCGGAACACCGCCCTGTCCCAGCCGCGGGTCGTGGCGATCCACTTCCTCGACAGCAACCCCGTCAGCCGGCTCCACGATGACTTTTGCAGCGCCGGTGGCTTGGACACCCTCATGCAGGCCGCGCAGCCGCCGCAACGGGGTGAAGCGCCACTCCTCCTCCCTCCCGGTGGGCACCTCGAAAGCGTCCACGTCATAGGAGGTGAACCGCTGCCCCCGGGAGAGCATCGGCACACTGGGTTCCCCCGTAGTGGCGCCGTGCGTGTGCGCGACCAGACCCTGCCCGGCAGCTCGGTCAGTAGTAGCCGTCATCTCAGCCGACGGCTCCTTCCATCTGCAGCTCGATCAGGCGGTTCAGTTCCAAGGCGTACTCCATCGGCAGTTCGCGGGCGATCGGTTCGATGAACCCACGCACGATCATGGCCATCGCCGCATCCTCGGTCAGCCCTCGGCTCATCAGGTAGAACAGCTGATCATCGCTGATCTTCGAGACGGTGGCCTCGTGCCCCATCGACACGTCGTCCTCGCGGATGTCGACGTAGGGGTAGGTGTCCGACCGGCTGATCTGGTCGACCAACAGGGCGTCGCACTTCACCGTGGAGCGAGAGTGGTGACTGCCCTCGTTGACCTGCACCAGCCCGCGGTAGGAGGTGCGGCCGCCGCCGCGGGCCACCGACTTGGACACGATCGTGCTCGAGGTGTGCGGTGCGGCGTGCACCATCTTCGCCCCGGCGTCTTGGTGCTGGCCCTCGCCGGCGCAGGCTACTGAGAGCACCTCACCCTTGGCGTGCTCGCCGACCAACCAGACCGACGGGTACTTCATGGTGACCTTGGAACCCAGGTTGCCGTCGATCCACTCCATGGTCGCGCCTTCGGCAGCGGTGGCCCGCTTGGTGACCAGGTTGTAGACGTTGTTCGACCAGTTCTGGATCGTGGTGTAGCGGCAGCGACCGCCCTTCTTGACGATGATCTCAACGACCGCGGAGTGCAACGAGTCGGACTTGTAGATCGGCGCAGTACAGCCTTCGACGTAGTGCACGTAAGCGCCCTCGTCGACAATGATCAGTGTCCGCTCGAACTGACCCATGTTCTCGGTGTTGATCCGGAAGTAGGCCTGCAGCGGGATGTCGACCTGTACGCCAGGCGGCACATAGATGAACGACCCACCGGACCACACCGCGGTGTTCAACGCCGCGAACTTGTTGTCACCAGCCGGGATCACACTGGCGAAGTACTCCCGGAACATCTCCGGCTGCTCGCGCAATGCGGTATCGGTGTCCAGAAACTGAACACCCAGCTCCTCGTTGATCTTGTGATAGACCACCTCGGACTCGTACTGGGCGGCCACACCGGAGACCAGCCGGGCCTTCTCGGCCTCGGGGATGCCGAGCTTGTCGTAGGTGTTCTTGATGTCG
>DASVWA010000090.1:0-5243 GCA_036389855.1 Pseudonocardiaceae bacterium | reverse complement strand
CCCAACCCAATGGATAGATAGACAAGCTTGTTGAGTAGCCCGCCGATGAGGAAGTACAGCTGCCTTAGACCCATGAGCGCGAAGGCATTCGCGGCGAAGACGAGGAAGGGTTCCTGGGTAAGCCCGAAGATCGCGGGGATGGAATCCAGGGCGAAAATCAGATCTGCGGAGCCGATCGCGATCATCACCACGATCATTGGGGTCATCCACCGCTTGCCGTCCCGCTTGACCATAAGCTTGGCGCCGTGGAACTCATTGGTGACCGGAACCACCTTGCGTAGCGCGCGCAACGCCATGTTCTCCTCGAACGCCACGCTCTGATGCCGGTGGCGGACTTGCTGCCAACCTAGATAAATCAGCAGTACACCGAAGAGATAGAACACCCAGCTGAAGCGCGAGATCAGTGCCGCACCCACCGCGATGAAGAGCCCCCGCATGACCAGCGCGAGCACGATACCGATCAGCAGTACCCGGTGCTGGTGGACGGCAGGCACACCGAAGGCCGCCATGATGATCACGAAGATGAACAGGTTGTCCACCGACAGCGAATACTCGGTGAGGTATCCGGCGAAGTACTGGACGGCGAAATCACCATTGGTGAAAAACCACACGCCCAGCCCGAACGCCACCGCGCAGGCGATGTAGAACACCACCCACCGGCTCGCCTCCGCGATGCCCACCTCGTGGGGTTTGCGGTCGACGATGACCAGATCGAGTGCTAGCAGGATGACCAAGCCGCCCACCGTGGCGAGCCATACCCAGGCGGGCACGTCCATCAGTTAGACCTCCGGGGAGACGACATGCGTCGTACACCGGAGGTCTCTTCCACCGGAGAACCGGTCGACGGCACCGGGCTCCCGCATCGATGCGCGAGCCGTGATGACGATGCCGCCGCGAAGGAATACTCCCCTCCACGTACCGGACGAGTCTCCCTCATCACCCCTGGCCGGCGCCAGCCGGGCCTGCTAAGACACCACGTACGTGGACGTAGCGTGTGCGAGGGTGTGCATATGGTGCTGGAGATCGCCGAATTCACCATCCGATCCGGTCAGGAGGACGAGTTCGCCGTCGCATACAGACGAGCGGCCCACCTGCTGCGGGACACCCCCGGCTGCCTGTCGATGCGCATGACCAGAGGAATCGAGTCACCGTCCCGGTTCATGCTGCTAGTTGAGTGGCAGAACCTCACCGACCACACCAAAGGTTTCCGGGGAACGGCGTCGTTCCGCGCATGGCGCGAGCAGCTGGGCCCCTTCTTCGCTGAGCCACCTCGGGTCGAGCACTCGGTGGACATCGGATCCGGCGACGACTTGCCAATGGTGCGCTGAGAATCCGCTGAGACGGCTGCTCCGCCGTCGACCGGCCTCACCTACCGTCGGCGGCGTGTCTCCAACGTCTCGGGCCGCCTGGCTGCGCCAGCGACCCGTCGTGCTGCTGCTCGTCGCGGCGCTGGCCGCGGGTGCCGGCGTGGCGCTGACCATCACGACGCGCCCCGATCCGCCCCAGCCGACCACCGAGACTGTCACGATCGACGTAGCGTCTGGCCCGGATGGCACCGGGCAGGTGCGCCTCGACGCCACCGTGTACCGGCCGGCGGCGACTCCCGCTCCAGCCGTGCTCCTCGCGCATGGCTTTGGCGCAAACAAGGACTCGGTCGGCGCGCAGGCCACTGAACTGGCTCGCCGCGGGTTCGTCGTGCTGGCCTGGACCGCCCGTGGATTCGGCGCAAGCGGCGGCCAGATCGGGCTCAACTCCCCCGACTACGAGGTGGCGGACGCAAGGACGCTGGTGGACTGGCTGGCTCAGCGGCCCGACGTGGTTCGCGACGGCCCCGGCGATCCGCGCGTCGGGGTGACCGGAGCGTCCTACGGCGGCGCGCTGGCTCTGCTCCTGGCCGGGACCGACCCCCGGGTGGACGCCCTCGTACCGCAGATCACGTGGAATGACTTGGCCCAAGCGCTGTTCCCGAACGCTGCGAGCCGCCAACCCGTCGCCGCTGCCACCCCAGCGGCGGGCGCCTTCGCCCCAGACGGGGTGTTCAAGCGAGAGTGGGCTGGGCAGTTCTTCGGCTGGGGCGCGGATGGTTCAGGAGTATGCGGGCGCTTCCGCTCAGAGGTGTGCGCGGCCTACAGCCAGGCCGCCATTACCGGTGCGCCCACCCCACAGATCGTGGCGTTGCTGCGCCGCTCGTCGCCTTCCGCGGTGACCGGCAACATCACCGCGCCCACCCTACTCATCCAGGGCGAGTGGGACACCCTGTTCGGGCTTGACCATGCCGACGCGACCGCCCGCCAGCTTGCTGCGGCAGGCGCCCCCTTGAAGGTGGTCTGGTATGCGGGCGGGCATGACGGTGGTGAACTCGGCAGGCAGCTGCAGGAGCAGATCGGCACCTGGTTCGACTACCACCTGCGCCGGGTCGGCGAGGATCCTGGCACCGGCTTCGAGTATCAGGTGCAGGGAACTTTCGGCACCCGACGCGGTTTCGCCCAGCGTACCGTCACCGTCCCGGCCTATCCCGGACTCAACGGTGCCCCGGCACAACGCCAGTTCACAGTGCAACGCCGGGAGCTTTCCCTGCGTGGCGGGCCGCAGCAGGTGGTCCGCCCACCCGGCGGCAGCCCCGCCGCGCTGAGCAGCTTGCCCGGACTTTCCCGTGCGTTGCCTGAAGGCACTGGAAACCTCGATGCGGTGGCCTTGGATGTGCCCGGCCAGGCCGCGACGTTCAGCAGTGATCCACTGAACGACCCGCTGGAGATTGTCGGGTCGCCGCGGATCCGGTTGCGGGTCGCCGCGGCACCCACCGGCACCAGCGCGCCACCCACCGAGGCGGTGCTATTCGTCAAGCTCTACGACCTCGGACCGGGCCAGCGGCGCACGCTGCCGGGCGGTGCGGTGGCGCCGGTGCGGATCGGGCCGTTACCCACCGATGGCACACCGGTCGAGGTCACGGTGACGCTGGCCGGTGTGGTACGCCCGGTGCAGGCCGGGCACCGGCTGGAACTTGCCGTGGCGACGACCGACCGCGGGTACGCGCTGCCCCAGCAACCCGCCACGTACACGGTGTCGCTGCCCGGGGACACTCGCCTGGCGGTGCCGGTGGTGCCCGGCGAGCAGGCACCGGTGCCGCTTCCGGTCACTCAGCTGGTCGGGTTGGGCGCGCTGGCAGCGTTGGTGGCGGCGCTCGGGGTGTTCGCCGCGCTGCGCCGCCGGCGCGCCGGCGCCACGGCTCCGGAGCTGGCCGGGGTGCCGCTGGTGGTGTCAGGGCTGACCAAGCGTTACCCGGGCGGCATCACGGCCGTCGATGACCTCTCGTTTCGCGTCGAGCACGGTCAGGTGCTGGGTCTGCTCGGACCCAACGGTGCCGGCAAGACCACCGTGTTGCGGATGCTGATGGGGCTGATCCATCCGACCTCCGGGGAGCTGCGTGCATTCGGGCACCGGGTCGCGGCCGGCTCCCCGGTGTTGTCCCGGATCGGGTCGTTCGTGGAGGGGCCCGGGTTCCTGCCGCACCTGTCCGGGGTTGCCAATCTCCGGCTGTACTGGGCGGCCACCGGGCGGCCCGTCAGGGACGCCAGCATCGACGAGGTGTTGGAAATCGCCGGATTAGGTTCCGCGGCACACCGGCGGGTGGCCACCTACAGCCAAGGGATGCGCCAACGCCTGGCCATCGCTCAGGCCATGCTCGGGAAGCCGGAGCTGCTGGTGCTCGACGAGCCCATCAACGGCCTGGACCCGCCACAGATCCACGCCATGCGCGATGTCCTGCGGGATTACGCCACCAGCGGCCGGACGGTGCTGATTTCCAGCCACCTGCTCGCCGAGGTGGAGCAGACCTGTAGCCATGTTGTGGTGATGCACCGAGGTCGGTTGGTGGCCGCCGGCACCGTCGCCGAGGTCGTCGCGAGCACCAGCACGGTGAGCTTCACCGTGGACGACGCGGCGCTGGCCGCCGCGGTGCTGCGTGACCTGGCGGGAGTTGACGTGATGGGGGTCGAACGTTGCGTCGTGCACGCCCAGCTCGACGGGCTGCCCCGCGCGGTTGCGGTGGCCGCGCTGGTGAAGGCGGGGATCGGGGTCGAGGCGGTGGCCGCGCGTCACCCGCTGGAGGAGGCCTTCTTGCAGCTTGTAGGCGAGGAGACCGTCGAGTGACCCCCGACGTGCATGCCACCCATGGATCGGCGCCCGGTTATCGGGCCGCCGGCACCTTGCCGTTGCGGGTGGAGCTGGTCCGTCAGCTGCGGCGCAGGCGGACGGTGCTCACCATGGGGTTCCTCGCGCTGCTGCCCTTCCTGCTCTGGCTTGCCTTCGAAGTCGGGCAAGACGAGGGTGAGCGCGGCGGTACCACCCTGGTCGACCTCGCCACCGCCAGCGGGGCCAACTTCGTAGTGTTCACGATGTTCTCCACGGTCGGCTTCTTGCTGGTCGTCGTGGTGGCGCTGTTCTTCGGCGACACGATCGCCAGCGAGGCGTCCTGGTCGACCCTGCGTTACCTGCTGGCTGCCCCGGTACCGCGCGGGCGGCTGCTGCGGCAGAAGGCGGTGGTGGCCGCGCTGCTGTCGGCCTTCGCCCTGGTGCTGCTGCCCGCGGTGGCGATGGCGGTCGGTGTGGTCGCCTACGGAGCCGGCGACCTGGTCTCCCCCACCGGCCAGTCGCTGGAGTTCCTTCCCACCGTGAGCCGGCTGGCGCTGGCGCCCGTCTACCTGGTGCTGCACCTGGCGTGGGTCGCCGGGCTGGCACTGCTGCTGTCGGTAACCACCGATGCGCCGCTCGGGGCGGTCGGTGGTGCGGTGATGGTGTCGATCCTGTCGCAGATTCTGGAGACCATCGACGCGCTCGGCGACCTCCGCAATTACCTGCCCACCCGGTTCAGCTCCGCGTGGGCCGATCTCTTGGCCTCCCCGATCGACTGGAGTGACCTGGCCAGGGGAGCATTCTCCGGTCTGGCCTACGCGATGGTCTTCGGACTTGCCGCTTGGTGGCGGTTCGCCACCAAGGACATCACCAGCTGACGGGACATGGCCACATCGTAGTAAGGCTGTTCCCTTACGCGACGTCCCGCGTCAAGGATCGGGCGACCGAACGTTCATCTCGTGCGGGTGCAAGTCGCCATTCAGGAAGTGCCTGCGCCGAATACCAGGATCGATGCGGTGAATCCGTGGAGATGGTTCCGGCCAGCGACCGGGCCGATCTCGCCGGCCGCGAAGAACCCAGCCACACCGGTGGTGTCGAGCCCGGCGCGCACC
>DASVWA010000089.1:0-7103 GCA_036389855.1 Pseudonocardiaceae bacterium | reverse complement strand
GCGCTGCGGGCGTTGCGCGCCCATGCCGGACTCTCCGGGGAGCAACTTGCGAAACGGCTGGGGATCTCCCAGTCCCGGGTGAGCCGGATCGAACTGGGCCAGCAGGTTGCCCCAGCCGAGCTCGTGCGTCGCTGGGCAGAGGTGACCGGGGCCGCGGAGAAACGCTGCGCTGAGCTGGTTGGTTGGGCCGAGTCGGTGGGTAGCGAGGCGGTCGCGTGGCGGGCTGGCATGGGTCGCGGTCTGGCGCGGTTACAGCGGGACAGCCGCGAACTCGAGGAGAGCGCAGCGACCATTCGTTCTTTCGAGCCGGTGCTCGTCCCCGGTTTACTGCAGGTACCCGAGTACACCCGGCGCATTTTCGCCGCAGGCAATCCGCAACACAGCAGCTCTGAGATCGCTGCCGCGGTGGCCGCTCGGATGGACCGTCAGCTGCGGCTCTACGAGGGCACTGCTCGGTTCGAGTTTGTGATCACGGAGGCGGCGCTGCGTTGGCGGGTCGGGCCGCCACACGTCATGCTCGCGCAGCTCGACCGGATCACCGCCATTGCCGGCTTGGATTCCGTGGACGTGCGCGTGATCGCACTGGATACCGAGCTCGATACCTGGCACGAGCACGGATTCAGCCTGACGGAGGACCGCGCCGAGGATGATCCGGTGGTGACCATCGAGACTCAGACCAGCCAGGTGATCACCACCGATCCGGCCGAGGTCGCCTTCTACCGGGACGCCTTCGTGCGCCTATGGGCGGCCGCGCTGCACGGCACCGACGTCGATGCGCTGCTACAACCTCTCCGCGAGGACCTGCTTCGCCGCCAGTCGGCACACTGAACCCCTCGCGAGCCTACTCGCGTCACCCGGGTAAAACCGACTTTTACGAGCTGTCAACGGCCCCGGCGGGACAACCCCCGGTGTAGCCGCACCGCGGCCCGCCGAGACCGTTGCACCAGTCCCCCCGGTGAAGGAGCGCCGATGCCCCCGCAGCTTAACCAACCAAGCCGCTGCGCCAGTGCGAGAACAATCACGCGCCGAGCACTCTGCGCAACCGCTGGGGCCGACTGTGCGCGAGATAGAGTCCGCCCGTGAGAGCATTGCGCCGGTTCACCGTCCGTGCCCAGCTACCAGGACCGCTTGCGCCGTTGGAGACGCTGGCCACCAACCTGAGGTGGACCTGGCACCCTCCTACCCAGGATTTGTTCGCCTCGTTGGACAGGTGCACCTGGGACGCCGTCCGCGGCGATCCGGTGCGGCTGCTCGGGGAGATTCCCACCAAGCGGCTGACCGCGCTAGCCGCCGATGAGACCGTGGTGGACAGCACTCGGGCGCTGGCCGAGGACTTGCGCGCTTACCTGGACGGACCTCGGTGGTACCAGCAGCGCCAGCAGGATCTGCCCACTCTGCCCTCGTCGATCGCCTACTTCTCCATGGAATTCGGCGTCTCGGAGGTGCTGCCGTTCTACTCCGGCGGCCTGGGCGTGCTGGCGGGTGACCATCTCAAAGCGGCCTCGGACCTCGGGGTGCCGCTGATCGGGGTGGGATTGCTCTACCGCTCGGGCTATTTCCGGCAGTCGTTGTCGTTGGACGGCTGGCAGCTGGAGCACTATCCGGCGCTGGATCCGCAGGGCCTGCCGCTGCACCTGGTGGCCGACGCCACCGGTGCACCGCTGCTGGTGCACGTCGACATGCCGGGCGGGAGGGTGCTGTGGGCGCGGATCTGGCGGGCCGACATCGGCCGGATACCGCTGCTTCTGCTCGACAGCGACATCGAGGACAACTCCGATGACCTGCGTGGAGTCACCGACCGGCTCTACGGTGGCGACCAGGACCACCGGATCACCCAGGAGATCCTCGCCGGAATCGGCGGGGTACGGGCGGTGCGGTTGTTCTGCCAGCTCACCGGCCACCCCGAACCGGAGGTGTTCCATACCAACGAGGGCCACGCGGGTTTTCTCGGCCTGGAACGGATCCGTGAGCTGATCCGCGATGAAGGGCTGAACTTCGACGAGGCATTGGCCACGGTACGGGCCGGCACCGTGTTCACCACGCATACCCCGGTAGCTGCAGGGATCGACCGGTTTCCGGTGGATCTGGTGCGGCACTACTTCAGCGGGTCGCCAGATGGGGCGGGGCTGCTTCCTGCCGTCGACGTCGGCCGGGTGCTGGCGCTAGGTGCCGAGGACAACTTCGGCATGTTCAACATGGCACATATGGGGCTGCGGCTGGCCCAGCGCGCCAATGGCGTCTCGCGGCTGCACGGCGCGGTGTCCCGGTCGATGTTCCGTGGGTTGTGGCCTGAGTTCGACGTCGACGAGGTGCCGATCGAATCGGTCACCAACGGGGTGCACGGCCCGACCTGGGCAGCGCGCGAGGTTGCCAGCCTGCTCGGTGAGCCAGACGACGGCCCTAGGGTGCCGCCGGTCAGCGACACCGTGCTGTGGGACCTGCGCTGCGCGCTGCGCACCAAGCTCGTCGAGGAGGTGCGCAGGCGGGTTCGAGCGGCCTGGTTGGAACGTGGCGCCTCCGAGCCGGAACTGGGCTGGACGTCCAAAGTCTTCGACCCTCAGGTGCTCACCATCGGTTTCGCCCGCCGGGTACCCACCTATAAGCGGCTCACTTTGATGCTGCGCGATTCCGACCGGCTGCGTTCGCTGCTCCTGGATCCACAGCGCCCGGTGCAGATGGTGATCGCCGGCAAATCGCACCCTGCTGACGACGGGGGAAAGGCACTGATCCAGCAGATCGTGCGCTTCGCTGACACACCGGACGTGCGACACCGGATCGCGTTCCTCCCCGACTACGACATGTCCATGGCCCGGTACCTGTACTGGGGTTGCGACGTGTGGCTGAACAATCCACTGCGGCCGCTAGAGGCATGTGGCACCTCGGGAATGAAGTCCGCGCTCAACGGTGGGTTGAACCTGTCCATCCGGGACGGCTGGTGGGACGAGCTCTACGACGGCGAGAACGGCTGGGCGATCCCCACCGCTGACGGCATCCAAGATCCGCACCGGCGCGACACCCTGGAGGCCAACGCGCTCTACGAGCTGATCACCTCGCAGGTCGCCCCCCCGTTCTATGACCGCGGCGCTGATGGGGTGCCCACCCGCTGGGTATCCATGGTGCGCAACACTCTGGCCACCCTGCGCCCACAGGTCCAGGCCTGCCGGATGGTGCAGGAGTACGTGGAGCGGCTCTACGCGCCGGCTGCCAGGTCAGTTGCCGGAGTGGTCGCCGATTCCTTCGCTGGCGCCCGCGCGCTGGCGCAGTACCGATCCCGGGTCTGCGCTGCCTGGCCCAAGGTGCGGGTCGCGCAGGTGGATGTCTCTGGCCTCCCGGATACACCCGCGCTGGGCTCGGAGATGACCGTCCGGGCCGTCGTCGCCCTGGCCGGTCTGCGGCCTTGCGATGTGTACGTGCAAGCTGTCGTCGGCCGGGTCGATGACCGCGACGAGCTGCGGGACCCGCTCGTAGTCGCCATGCAGCCGACCGGCGACGCAGACGGGGACGGCCAGCGATTCGAGGCGACCCTGCGGCTGCCCCATGCCGGGCTGCTTGGATACACCGTGCGGGTGTTGCCGCGGCACCCGTTGATGGCGAGCCCCGCCGAGTTCGGCCTGCTCCACCTGCCAAACTGAATCCTTCGGCAGGCGCGGGTCGCCGTGGCTGGGACGGGTGCTGCGGCAAGCGGCGGATGGGGCGTGCTCGCAAGCCGAACGGGCATGACCTGACATCGTAACGCACACGATCATCGCAAAGATCCGGGCGGCCGTTCGCCATCATCGGGCGGGGCTAGCGCACCGCTCGGAAGACCAGAAGGGTCCGGGCCGGAACTGTCATCCGGGTCCCTGCCCGCCTGCTTCGCCGCCGGGTGGGCACTCCGTCCGGCGTCCCGGTGTCCAGCACCGGCGCGTAGTGCTCGCCGAATTCCGGTCCTGGCAGGGTAACCATGATCGGGTGGGCACCGGCGTGCAGCACCAGCAGCCACGAGTCGGTCGCCGGTTGCGGCGGGTGCGATCGCACGTCGTCGCCGTTGATCCACATGCCAAGGGTCTGCCGGTGGCCATCTCCCCAGTCGTCGAGTTCCATAGGTCGGCCGTCGGGACGAAACCAGACGAGGTCGGGGGTTCCGCTAGGGGTCGTGCGACCCTCGAAGAATTCGGGTTGCCGCAGCGCGGGCGTCGTCGCGCGCAGAGCGAGCAGGCGACGGGTGAAAGTGATCAACGTGTCGGTCTCGGGTTTGGACGACCAGTCCAGCCAGGACGTCTCGTTATCGAGCCGGTAGGGATTGTTGTTGCCGCCCTGGGTGCGCCAGCGCTCGTCACCAGCCAGCAGCATTGGGGTGCCGGTGGACAGTGCCAAAGTTGCCAGCAGGTTGCGGGCCTGGCGCCCACGCAGGCTGAGCACTGCCGGATCGTCAGTCTCGCCTTCGACGCCACAATTCCAGGAACGGTTGTCGTCGGTGCCGTCGGCTCCGCCTTCACCATTGGCCTCGTTGTGTTTGCGGTTGTAGGAGACGAGGTCGCGCAGCGTGAACCCGTCGTGGGCGGTGACGAAGTTGACCGACGCCCACGGCCGGCGGCCGCTCGCCGCGTAGAGGTCCGAGCTGCCCGCCAACCGGGAGGCCAGCTCGCTGACGCCGGGGACACCACGCCAGAAGTCGCGAACGACGTCCCGGTAGCGTCCGTTCCACTCGCAGAAGTCCGCAGGGAACCCACCGACCCGGTAGCCGTCGGCGGTGGCATCCCAGGGCTCGGCGATCAGCTTGCGGGTGCACAGCAGGGGATCGGAGGCGATCGCCGTGAGCAGCGGCGCGTCCGGCTGGAACCGCCCGCCCCCGGGCCGGCCCAGCACGCTGGCCAGATCCAGCCGGAACCCGTCGACCCCCAGCTCACCCGCCCAGTACCGCAGCGCGTCGGTGACCAGCCGGACCACCGTGGGCGAGCCGGCATCCAGGGTGTTGCCGCAGCCGGTGAGGTCGCGCTGCAGGTAATAGGCGGGCGCGTCCAGCCCGCGATAGGCAAGGGTGGGGCCGTTCACGTCACCCTCACAGGTGTGGTTGGCCACCACGTCGACAATGACCTCGATGCCGGCGGCGTGCAGCGCAGCCACCATGGTGCAGAACTCCTCCACCTCAGCACCAGGCACCGCGGCGTACCCGGGATGCACCGCGAGCAGAGCCAGTGGGGAGTAACCCCAGTAGTTGCTCGATCCGGCGCGTAGCAGGGCGGGTTCGGGGCAGGACGCGGACACCGGCAGCAGCTCCACAGCGGTGATCCCCAGACCGATGAGGTAGGAGATCACGGTGGGGTGCGTTAGCCCCAGATAGGTGCCGCGGTGCTCAGGCGGCACCTGCGGATGGGTGCGGGTGAAGCCTCGGACGTGCAGCTCGTAGATCACGGTCTGTTCCCACGGCACATCTGGCCGGGTGCCGGTGTCCGGGCCACCGGGCGTGGTGACCACCGATACCGGGACGCTGCCCAGCGAGTCGATGTCGCAGCGGGGCCCGGCGGGATCGCCCCGATAACCCAGCGCTGCCTGCAGGTCGGTCACGGTGCCCTCGACCCGCCGCGCGTACGGGTCGACCAGCAGCTTGGCCGGGTTGCACCGCAGGCCACGGGCGGGGTCCCAGGGCCCATGTACCCGGTAACCGTAGCGCTGCCCGGGACCAACGCCCGACAGCAGCCCGTGCCATACCCCGAAGGTGCGTTCGGCCAGCGGTACCCGTAGCTCCGCGCCGTCTGGCGACAGCAGGCACACCTCGACAGACTCGGCGACCGCGGAGGCCACCGCGAAGCGCACCCCGCCACCCTCGGCGTGCGCGCCGAGCGGGAACGGCCGGCCGACCTGAGGAGGTGGCAGTGCGGTCACGACCACAATCCTGCCTGCCCAGTCCGGCATTCACCCGGGCCCCAGCACAATGTGCGGGTGGACGCGCGGAACGGGAACCTATCGGCCGATCTCACAGATCTCGTGGTGCGCATGGATGGAGTGGGCGTGCGGCGCGGTGCCACGGCGCTGCTCCATCGGGTGGACTGGCGGGTGGAGCTGGACGAGAAGTGGGTGGTTCTGGGACCCAATGGCGCCGGCAAGACGACCTTGCTGCGGTTGGCCGCGACTGAACTGCATCCGACCTGCGGGACGGTCCACGTACTCGGGGAGCTGCTGGGGCGCACCGACGTGTTCGAGCTCCGTCCGCGGATCGGTTTCTCCTCGGCGTCGCTGGCCAGCCGGGTGCCCGGTGACGAGGTGGTGTCCGACCTTGTGGTCAGCGCCGGTTACGCGGTGCTCGGCCGGTGGCGGGAAAGTTACGCCGATCTGGACAACGCCCGGGCGACCGGGTTGCTGGCCGCGTTCGGCGTCGTCGGGCTGGCCAGACGGCGCTTCGGCACCCTGTCCGAGGGGGAACGCAAGCGGGTCCTGATCGCTCGGGCGTTGATGACCGATCCGGAGCTGCTGTTGCTGGATGAGCCCGCCGCCGGGCTGGATCTCGGCGGCCGGGAGGATCTGCTGGCTCGGCTGGCCACACTGGCTGCCGATCCGGAGGCGCCCGCGACCGTGCTGGTGACTCACCATGTCGAGGAGATCCCGCCTGGCTTCACGCACGCCATGCTGATGCGCGACGGGGCGGTGGTCGCCCAGGGCCTGCTCGACTCGGTACTGACCGAGGAGAACCTGGCGAAGACCTTCGACATCGACCTCGTGCTGCAGCGCTCCGGGAATCGGTTCTTCGCCTACCGCCGGTAGCGTGCCAGGGCATGGCGGCAAACAGCGAGTTCGTCAGGCACGAGGTGGATGGCGGCATCGGCACGATCCGGCGGGACCGCCCCCGATGAACGCCTTGAGCCGCAGCTGCGCCAGCGGGATCCGGTCCGCTGCACAGGAGGCCGCAGACCGTCAAGACATCCGCGCGGTGATCGTTACGGCGGGGAGAACGGCACCGAAGACCGTGCAGCGGGGATACGCTCGTTCCTCGGCCACGGACCGGCAAGCGACGTTTATGGGGGCGCTGACTACACGCTAGCCCGAGCCGCCACGTCCGTGTCATATTGATCTGTGTGCCGCATTCGTGGTTACGATGACTCTACGTAGCCTGGACCATGGGAGGG
>DASVWA010000088.1:0-2629 GCA_036389855.1 Pseudonocardiaceae bacterium | reverse complement strand
CCGTGCCTCCATCGCCGCCAGCCTGCTCGATCGCGGCGGCCGCGAGATCGTGCTCATCGACGATGAGTACGCCACTGCCGTGAAGATCGGACTCGCCACCGGCTGAACCTGGATCCACCGCGGAAATTTGCTGGTAAAGGCGGGTCGTGACGCACGAATGCCCTTCTGAGCAGGGACGATAGGGCTTGTCGAGAGTCCTGTGTCACCGATCGGAAGGGCATCCGCTGGATGCGACTATCTCATGCTCGCCGGGCCGTGTCGGTGCGGTTCGATGATCCGAATCTCGTGTCGTGCGCGGGACTGGCGGCGGTGCTGGCGCTCGCGGCCCGATGCGGGCTGGGCGGGCTAGTCGCCGAGGGGGTCCGCATCGCAGCCAAGGGCGGCGCGAACGCCGCAGCGAAGATCGTCGCGCTGGTGGCGGGGATGGTGGCCGGCGCCGACAGCATCAGCGACATGGATCTGTTGCGCCATGGTGGGATGGGCCGGTTGTTTGACGAGGTTCGGGCGCCCTCGACGTTGGGCACGTTTTTGCGCCTGTTCACCTTCGGTCACGTCCGCCAGCTTGACGCGGTCGCCGCTGGGTTGCTCGCCAGGTTGGTCACCGCGGCCCCGGTGCTGTCCGGGGTGGGCCAGGTGGCCTTCGTCGATCTGGATGACACCGTGCGGGCCACCTATGGGTATGCCAAGCAGGGCGCTGGGCGTGGCTACACCGGCGTGAACGGGCTCAACGCGCTCCTGGCCACGCTGTCCACGCCGCTGTCGGCACCGGTCATAGCGGCCACCCGGCTGCGGCGGGGCGCGGTGAACTCGGTTCGCGGCGCGGCCAGGCTCCTCGCCGACGCCCTGGCCTGCGCACGGCGCGCCGGCGCCACTGGGCTGGTGATCGTGCGCGCGGACTCAGCGTTTTATGGCTATGACATCGCCGCCGCGGCGCGGCGGGTCGGGGCCTGTTTCTCCCTGACCGCCCGCCTCACCCCAGCGGTGACCCGGGCCATCACCAGCATTGACGACAAGGCGTGGACCCCGATCCGCTATTCCCACGCGATCTATGACACCGACGAGCAGCGCTGGGTGTCTGACGCTGAAGTCGCCGAGATCCCCTTCACCGCGTTCACCAACCGCCGGGCCGCCGAGCACATCACCGCCCGGCTGATCGTGCGCCGGGTCCGCCGGCTCAACCCGACCACCGCGCGCAGCGGGCAAGACGAGTTGTTCGCCGTCTACCGCTATCACGCGATATTCACCGACAACCCGCAGCCGATGCTGGCCGCTGAGGCCACCCACCGCGACCACGCCATCATCGAACAAGTCATCGCCGACCTCAAAGACTCCGCGCTGGCACACCTACCCTCGGGACACTTCAACGCCAATGCCGCCTGGCTGGTCTGCGCAGCGATCGCACACAACCTCACCCGAGCCGCCGGCGCGCTGGCCTCCACCTTCCACGCCCGCGCCCGAACCGGCACCATCCGCACCCAGCTGATCAACATTCCCGCTCGGCTGGCCCACTCCGCCCACCGGCTGATCTTGCACCTACCGCGCAACTGGCCTTGGCAACCCGCACTCGACGAGCTCTTCATGCACGCCCTCTATGACCCCGTCCCCGCAGCAGCCTGACCACCCGCCCTGCCAGGGCACGACCGGAGACACAGTGGAAAAGCCGGACAGACCGGCCGATCACCCACGCCCCGGAATACCAACACACCCATCGAAGATCCTCTATTGGAACTTAACAACGGCGCGGTGAATCCAGGCTCAGCAGGGCGTGGGACTTTAATGCAGTGACGAGCCTGACTGACAGGCGCTGTTGATCGAAAAAACGTCTGGTGAGTCAATCTACAACTCACCCAACGTACCGCACAGCGTCGCGTGCAACAAACGGCTCGCGGCACAGTTGCATAGAGCGAAGACATCACGTTTCTCGGCTACCGTTGACGGGCAATCGCGTGCTGTGCAGCCTCAAGCTCTTGCCGTTGACTGTTGAGGGCGTGCTGCATAGCCGCTTGTCGTCTCGTTCGCGCGATCAGTGAACGCGCACCCGATGGTACGCCCACCAAGAAAGTGCCCGCCAGAACGGTTAGGACAAAGTCATGCCCATCATTGCTCCTTCCTTAGACAGACGTGCCAAGTGCGAGGTCTTACCGCTGATCGGTGGTGCCGGTAGAGCTCGCCGGTACCGACCCGCCGCAGGATCGCCGCTGAAAGCATCAGTGCCACCCGCCAGAATGCCCCGCCATCACAGCCTGATCAACAACGGGACCGCCGCCGAAGTTCAACGACGGACGGGACATCCTCCTAGCGACGGCACCGCACCATCAAGCGACTCTTCGCTTAAGACACACCTATTAGGTGATCCGCGCCCCCACGCAGGCTGAGCCTGCGGCGAGGTGGTTGATCGGCTTGATGCGAGGTGGCGAGCAAGGCACGCCTTCGTGACCCCCGGCCTCGCGGCCGGAGCGTGTGTCGGGTTGGCTTCGGGCGCACGTGATCACCGCAACGTCCGCTTCTGCCGATGAGCGCGCCTTCGATCCCATGGATTAGCCGGGGCGGTGTACATGATCGTCCATGCACGACACCGGACAGAGGGTTGGGCCGAAGTACTCGCCGAAAATCGGGCAGATACTGCTTC
>DASVWA010000087.1:0-2350 GCA_036389855.1 Pseudonocardiaceae bacterium | reverse complement strand
CGCGAGCGACCGGAAATCTTGAGCCGCCGTGCCACCTGCTCGAGGTGCTTCTTGCTAGCGTTGGCATCGACGCCACCGGCGGTCGGACGGTCGCTGCTGGCGGCCCCGCCGGCGGCCTGCTTGTCCGGCGGGCCTGATTGCTCCTTGGGCTCCCAGTGGTCGCCGACCTTCTCGTGGGTGTGCTTCACGGCGGCGAACGCGGTGCGGTGCGCCCGCTCACCGTCGCCGTAGCTGTCCACGGCAGAGTCGTGGGCTTTGATCCACGTCCGCTTCGCCTTGTCGTCGGAGCGTTCCAGCGTGCTGGGCAGCTCATCGGGTCCCGGCATGGTTCTCCACCTTCGGTCGTCTTGAGATCGTGACGGTCTGTCGACTGGAGGTACCTGTCAACCAGATCGATGACACCTCACGGGTAGAAGCCAAACCGATGCGGTTGAATGGGTGCGGATCGCCGTCTGGCGCAAGGGGGTGCCGGGGTCGGCGTCGTCCTCGCCGTTGGTGCGCTGATCGTCACGTATCGTGCCGACCTGACGGGTTCAGCGGCTGAGGGAGTCCGAAGTGATCAGCACGATTGAGGTTGCCGAACAGGGGATCCCCCTGGCGTATACGTTCGAAGATCTGATGCGCTACCACGGTCCGGGTTCTCCTGGGGGCGTGGCACATGCGTTCAAGGTGCTGGAGCGGTTGCTGCCGCTCCTTGAGCCGGTCGGGTTACTGGAGCGACGCGAGATCGTGGTGCGCACAGCCTTCGCCGGTCCAGGTGCGCGCGATGCGTTAGAAATGGTCACCCGTGCCGTGACCGAGGACCGTTATGTCGTCGATGACGCGTTGGCCCGTCCCGAACTGGGTCCGACGCGCGAGCGCTTTGTTTTTCAGTTCGGTTACCGAGGGCGTAGCGTGACGGCCATTCTTCGCGAGGGATATGTGACGGCGGACTTCCTTGCACTTGTCCGCCAGGAGGAGCGAACCGCGGAGGAGGAGAGCCACCTGGCTGTCCTGAAGCAGGAGATGGCTAACCGGTTGCTGGGAAGCCCCGCGGCGGCGGTGTATGACGTCGATGACGAGGCCTGACCGCCAGCGCTATGACACTTTTGGCTCGCCGGTGTGGCCGGGGCCCTCGTGGCGTTTCGCCAGCACCTTGTGCGGGACTTGCAGCAGTCGCAGTAGAGTAACCAGTCCGAGCCCGCCGACCAGGTTGCCCAGGGCCGCAAAGGCGAATAATCCCAGCCAGTCGGCGTAACCGAACGGAGCGCCGGCTTCCAGCGCGGCAAAACAGACCAGCGAGGCCACAATCGCGTGGTTTACCTGGCCGGCGCCCAGCAAGAAGCCCATGACAACTGCAGGCACCAGGCGCAGGCCGTCGGACTCCGTGGAGTGCTGGAGGTAGGTCATCAACGTGATGAGCATGCCGCCGATAAGCGCCAGCGCAAAGGCCTTCCAGGTGATACCCAATTCGATATATTTCGTTCCGGCCTCCACCGCAGTGGAACGCAGTGCCGGGAAGCCGGCCATCACGATGGCGGTGACCACCCATCCGCCCGCCAGATTGGTTACCATTGTCGCTGTCCACAGCCGTCCAAGCGACAGCAGCGGCGCAGCCTTGGCCACTACCGCTGCCACCGGGACGAGGAAATTTTCGGTGAACAGTTCACTACGCGCCAAGGTCAGCGCGATAAAACCGATGGAGAACGCGAGGCCACCCAGGAGAACGCTGTGGGTGACGCTTTCCACCAACAACAGCGCCAGTACGCCCACACCAACGTCCAAACCGCCGAGGAAACCCGTCGCCAGCAGCCCAGACCAGGAACGGCCAAGACGTTGCTGCCCCTCGTCCACCAGCCGGTCGAACGTGCGCTCGGAGTCCTGTTGGGCCACGGCAGGGCTGGTGGCGGAACTGTCGCTCATAGACTGATGCTAGAGAGCTGAGGACTCACGTAGGAGCGGACGGCCCATCGCGGCCACGCGCGATACGGTCTAGATGAGCCCTAGACACAGCGGCACGGCCGGGAGCGCTTCAGAGATGACGCAGTTGAGGCCAAGCTGTGATCACGGCACCCGCTGGCCGGTGCAGAGCCAAACCGGAGTTGCCAGCGAGGTGAAAGTCATGACGGGGCCGGTGGTCACTGTGGCTACTTGCCGAACTTCGGTGAAGTACCGGTGCAGGTAGGCGGGATCGGAGCCGACGAAAAGAACAGTGTCAACATCATCTGTTGGTGTGCCGAAGTACCAGCAGCCGCGATGGGGGCTGAAAGGGCGCGGCAGCCCGCGGTCCGGGCCGTACCGGTCGAGGGCGCTGGCGTCCCAGTACGTATCGGCGACTACCGCGGTGGTGCGCTGCGTTGCGGGCGGCAGC
>DASVWA010000086.1:0-34620 GCA_036389855.1 Pseudonocardiaceae bacterium | reverse complement strand
CGGAGGAAGTGGATCAGGAGTATGCGAGGCTCGACATCGACAGATCTCGGTTCCCCGTTCACCACGACGTTTATCCGTCGCTCTTCCACGCCGCCTCCTTGACATTGCCCATGGTCTCTGAACCTGCTGATCCGATAATATTATGCGCTTCAGGCGGCCCGAGCGGCCCGACTGCTCAACGCACGCGTGACAAAGGTGTGCACTACGTGCCGCTTGTACTCTGCACTACCTCGAACGTCGGTCTTGGGTTGAGCGGCCTCCGCCGCCAACCGCGCTGCCTGCTCGATCGTGCTCGCGTTCAACGTCTTACCCGCGAGTGCCTGCTCGGCCGACGTGCATTGAATGTTGCTCGACCCAACACCGGTGAGCGCGATCCCTGCCCGGTTGATGGTGCCGCCGGAGGACTCCAGAACTAACGCCAAGCCAACCGTCGCGAAATCTCCCACCCTGCGCTCGAGCTTGAAGTAGGTACCCGTACGGGTGCCTTGCGGTGCCGGCACACGCGCCTCGACCGCGATCTCGTCCGGCTCCAGTGAGTTCGTGAACGTTCCGACCACGAACTGTGATACGGGGATGGTGCGCTCGCCTCTCGCGCTCCGAGCGACGACCTCCCCACCCGACGCCAACATCACCGACGCCCAGTCACCTTGGGGATCCGCGTGACACAGGGAGCCGACCAGGGTTCCGCGGGTGCGGACCATCGGGTCGGAGATGAGCGGCGCGCAGATCGACATGGTGGGATGTTTGCTCCTGAGCAGCTCCGACCGCTCCAGAGTCCGGTGCCGGCACAGTGCGCCAAAACGCAGTGACCCGTCCGAATCTTCCTCGTGATACTCCAGCCCGGGAATATTGTTGATGTCGACAATGACCGCTGGCGCGGCGAAGCGCAGCTTGATCAGTGGGATGAGGCTTTGTCCTCCTGCGAGCACCTTTGCCTCGTCACCGTATGTCTGTAAAAGGCTGAACGCTTCCTCAAGCGAACGTGGCGCCTCATAGTGGAAACGAGACGGGTACATCCAATCCTCCTATAGTCCTCAACGATCCACGGAAAAGCTGCACAACGTTGGGCCCACCGTAGACATCCCTTTTTCAGACTCCACGAAGGACGATTACTGCTCGACCGGCGTCAAGCCGCTCAGGTGTCCAGCAACCCACGGCCGTGACGCGGAGTGGAGGTGTCGTCATCCGGGCCGCCCGGCCATGAACGGGCTGGAGGAGGCGTGGAGGACCGGGTGGGGGTGGAGGAGGGCCTGCCGGCCGCCGGGCGCGCCGGCTCGGCACGCTCCGGTTCCGCAACGGCCACCGGGGTGCTCTCTTCCTCGGGCTCAGGCC
Organism: Pseudonocardiaceae bacterium; assembly: GCA_036389855.1. Taxonomy (GTDB): domain Bacteria; phylum Actinomycetota; class Actinomycetes; order Mycobacteriales; family Pseudonocardiaceae. The sequence continues at coordinate 33,288 of DASVWA010000086.1, read as the reverse complement.
GACGCTGCTGGTGAGGTGGCCACGGCCCGGGTACTGGTTGACCGGCCACTCGGAGCCAGTCCACTACCTCTGGCCACGCCCAGATCGTGGGGCTCTTCCCCTCCTTGGGAGCGTTTTCGATCAGCTCAAAGATCCGGGGGTTGCCTCGGCTGTGGCCGTCGGACTCGATCGCCATCGTGTGCCCTCTCGCTCCGGTGCCGGCGTGTCGGTGTCTTCATCGCGGTCTTGTCGCGGGGTTGCCTGGCACCGCGTCCGTTTTCTGTGACGCGGAGCACTAGTCCACACGGATGAGCTGGGACGTGTCAAGAGAATCTACGCGCCCTAAAGGGGGGGTCAATCCAGGACATACGGGGCAGCGTATGGCCCGTGTCGATAGTTGCTTAACAGTCTGACTTGGGAGACCATGAGGCATGTCTGTGGCAGCTCCGTTGACCTTGCGCGAGGGCGACCGTGGCCGGCTGGAGGCGCTGGCGCGTTCGACGTCGGTACGGACCAGCGTGTCGCATCGAGCGCGGATGGTGCTGATGGCCGCCGAAGGTCTGGCGAACACCGAGATCGCCCGCCAGACCAAGTCGACTCGGCAGACGGTGATCAGCTGGCGTAACCGCTATGCCACTGGGGGGATCAACGCTCTCGGCGACCTGCCCCGGTCCGGCCGGCCAGTCGTGGTGGATGAATTCGAGGTCGTGGCAACCACACTCGCCAATGGAGGTCGGCCACCTGCGCACCTCGGGGTTGAGCAGTGGTCAGCCCGCCTGCTGGCCGAGCATTTGGGCATCTCCTTCGCCACCGTCGCCCGGATCTGGCGCAAGTGGGGTATACACCCGCAGCACGTCGAGACGTTCACTTTCGCCACCGACCTCATGCGGCAGGCCCAGGCCCGCGACCTTAGCGGCCTCTACCTCAACCTCTCCGAGCGCGCTGCGGCGTTGCATCGGCCCGGCTCACACGGTGCCGGGGGACGGCAATCGGCAGATCAACCCGACCCGTGGCTCAAGCTCGTTGAGGTCTCCCTCGGCATCATCACCCAGCAGGCCATCCGTCGCGGAACCTTCGCCTCCGTGCGCAACCTGATCGACGCCCTGGGCGCCCTTACCGACGGCTGGCAGGACCGCTACGAGCCCTCCCTCCAGCGCGCAGCTGATGGGACCATGGCCGCGAAAGCAGACCGTCAAAGTAATTCTGACACGCCTCAGGGCCAAGAAAAAAGCACGAGACGGGTCGTGGACAGTGGCCTTCGACAGGGGCCGAATCGGCCAGCGGGCCGCCCACGGAACTCGATGGCGGTGCGGGCGGAGTTTCACGGGGCTCGAGGCCGACGGTCCGGATCGACGAACGGGGCGGGTGGCTAGCACGTCACCGACTGGATCCCCGCCGGTTCCACTCCGCTGAGGGAAGCCGGCTCACACCGGGCCTCCTAGCCTGTAGTCCATGTCGATCGCCGGGCACCACAACGCACTCCAGAACACCACGGCTAACGGTGCGGACAACGATCCGCCGTCGACGGTCGATCCGCTGCGGGCCGTGATCTTCGACGTGGACGGGACACTGGCTGACACTGAGCGTGACGGCCATCGAGTGGCGTTCAATGAGGCATTCAAGGCCGCCGGGCTGAGCTACCAGTGGAGCGTACCCGAATATGGTGACCTGCTCACTACCACTGGCGGTCGCCGACGCATCGAACGTTATCTCCAGTCCAAAGGGCATCCTCTTTCCGAAGCCACTGTGCTTGCGGCCGAATTGCATCAGGACAAAACTCGTCGCTTTACCGCACTCATCCGCTCCGGAGCAATGGAGGCTCGGCCAGGCGCCGTAAACCTCATCCATGAGTTGCGAGCCGAGGGCGTCCGTACCGCGGTCGCCACCACGGGAACCAGTGATTGGGTGCTGCCATTGCTCGACATCCTGTTCGGACTCGATGCGTTCGACGTCGTGGTCACCGGTTCCGACATCACTGACCTCAAGCCCGATCCGGCCGTCTACCTGGAGGCGCTGGCTCGGCTGAGCTTGCCCCCTGCCAACGCAGTAGCCGTGGAAGATTCGGCCAACGGGGTGCACGCCGCTGTTGCCGCGGGGCTGACGTGTGTGGCGGTAGTCAATGACTACACCCGTGACCAGGACCTGTCCGGCGCGGTGGCGGTACTCGACGACCTGGCTCGCCCGGAGGGGGTATCGGTGCTGCGGGGGGATCCCCAGCTGCGCGACGGGCTGAGCGTCGCTGCGCTGCGCCGGCTCGTCACTGCGCCACCTCGCCACAGTGGTGGCGTAACGTCGAGTTCGTGATCGGCCAGGGTGCTCTCCCAGGAGGTGCGTGAGTAGTGACCGGACCGGTTCGGGTGGCGGTGATCGGGTCCGGCCCCTCGGGGCTATACGCCGCCGATGAGCTGAGCAAGCACGGTGGAATATCCGTGGATGTCGTGGATCGGCTGCCTTGCCCATATGGACTGTTGCGCTACGGGGTGGCGCCGGACCACCTGAAGATGAAGTCGCTGGAGATCACCCTACGCAAGATCCTGGAGCGGCCCGAAGTCCGGTTCCTCGGCGGGATCGAGCTGGGTGGCGGGATCAGCGTGGATGAGCTGCGCGAATATTACGACGCTGTGATCTACGCGACGGGGTCGTCGGTGGATCGCCGGCTGTCCATCCCCGGCGAAGATCTCCCCGGCAGCTTCTCGGCAACCCAGTTCGTGGCCTGGTATAGCGGTCACCCTGATGCCGAGGTGGACGCCTTCACCCTGGATGCGCGCAGCGCGGTGGTGGTCGGGGTCGGCAACGTAGCTGTGGACGTGGCCCGGATCCTGGCCAAGACCACCGAGGAGCTGCAGTCCACAGACATGCCCGATCACGTGCTGAAGGTGCTCGACTCCAGCGCGATCAGTGACATATATATCGTGGGCAGGCGCGGACCGGCACAAGCCAAGTTCACTACGAAGGAGCTGCGGGAGCTGGGCGAGCTGGCCAATGCCGACGTGGTGGTCGACCCCGCCGAGCTGTTACTCGACGACGCCGGTGAGCAAATCCTGGAGACCAACAAGACGGCGCGGCGCAACCTCGAGACGCTGCAAGAGTGGTCCACCCGGTCGCAGCAGGGTCGGCCACGCCGAATCCACCTGCGTTTCCTGCTCAGTCCGGTGGCCGTGCATGGAGCGGGGCGAGTTGAAGCAGTGGAGTGCGAGCGCAACGCACTCGATGGCTGCGGTGGTGTCACCGGCACCGGTGAGAAGGTGGCCCTGACGGCTCAGCTGTTGCTGCGTTCGGTGGGGTACCGCGGGCTACCACTGCCCGGCGTCCCGTTCGACGAACGCACCGGGGTGATCCCGCATGTCGCCGGCCGGGTGCAGCGCGACGGTTCCGCCGCACCGGGCGAGTATGTGGTGGGCTGGATCAAACGCGGCCCCACCGGAGTGATCGGCACCAACAAGGGTGACGCCAAGGAGACGGTCGAGCAGCTCCTCACCGACGTTGACGGCCTGCCCCGTGCCCGCCATCGTGAGCCGGACGCGATCATCGCCAAACTCGCCCAGCGAGGTGTCGGGGTGGTCACCTGGGCTGGCTGGGAGGCCATCGATGCCGCCGAGCAAGCGCTCGGGGTCGCGGCTGGACGTACCCGCATCAAGATCGCCGACCGCGAAGCGCTTCTCATCGCCGCCGCGAAGGTCCTGAAAGGCTGACACTCGCCACTAGCGCGGGCACAGGATCCAGCCCCAGCGTGCACAAGGGCCGGACACACCGTGCGTGGCGTGCAGACATGCGGCTTAACTGGCAGTCCAGTTCCTGAGCTTGCCGGGGGGCCAGGTGTTGACCACCCGGTCAGCAGTGACCTCGCAGGCGGCGGCGCGTTCGCAACCGTAGGTCAGCCAGTCGAGCTGCCCGGGGGCGTGCGCGTCGGAGTCGATGGCCAGCAGGCAACCCGCCTCGACGGCCAGCCGTAACAGCCGTTTAGGTGGATCGAGCCGCTCAGGGCGGCAATTGATCTCTACCGCAACGCCGTGCTCGGCGCAGGCGGCGAACACCGCATCCGCGTCGAACTGTGACTCAGGGCGTTTGCGTGAACCGGTGACCATTCGGCCAGTGCAGTGTCCGAGCACGTCGACATGCGGGTTGGCCACCGCGGTGAGCATTCGCTTGGTCATCTGCGCGGCCGGCATCCGCAGCTTTGAGTGCACCGAGGCAACGACAAGGTCTAGGTGCGCCAGTAACTCTTCGGACTGGTCCAGCGCACCGTCGGAGAGGATGTCCACCTCGATCCCGGTGAGGATCTGGAATGGGGCGAGATCCTCATTGAGGGCGGCCACGACATCAAGCTGGTGACGCAGCCGCTCGGCGGACAGGCCATTGGCAACGGTCAGCCGCGGTGAGTGGTCAGTCAGCACGAGATACTCGTGGCCCAGCGCGCGGGCGGTCTCCGCCATTTCCTCGATGGGTGAGCCACCGTCGGACCAGTCGGAATGGGTGTGGCAGTCGCCGCGCAACGCTGAGCGCAGGACCGCTGCTTCCGGTCTCAATGTTTCCGAGACCGCTAACGCGTCGCCCGCAGCCTCCAGCCGGGACAGGTAAGTGGGCTGCCCGCCGGCGAGGGACTCTGTGACGCATCGGGCGGTGACCTCACCGACACCAGCCAGCGAGGTCAACGTACCCGCCCGGGCGCGCTGCGCCACGTCATCCCGACAAGCCAGCACCGAGGCCGCGGTTCGGAACGCTCGAACCCGATAGGTCGCCTCGTGGGCACGCTCCAGAAGGAAGGCAATCCGCCGCAGGTCGGCGATCGGGTCCCGGGGTCCGGTCACGCTTACTTCCAAGCTCGTGAGTGGGTAACAGTGTTATAGCACTCAATGCCACTCACGAGTGGGTAGCTCAGGCGCTGCGCGCTTGGCGTGTGGGTGCAGCTTGGGCGAACTCCTCGACAAGCTTCGTGCAGAAGGCCGGCAGGTCATCGGGCTTGCGACTGGTCACCAAGCCTTGGTCGACCACCACCTCCTCGTCGACCCAGTCAGCACCGGCATTCCGCAGGTCGGTCTGCAGGCTCGGCCACGAGGTCATTCGTCGGCCGCGCACCACGTCGGCTTCAATCAGGGTCCATGGTGCGTGGCAGATTGCCGCGACCGGCTTGCCAGCGGCGAAAAACGCCTTTACGAACCGTACGGCGTGCGGATCCGTGCGCAAGAAATCCGGGTTGGCCACTCCGCCGGGCAGTACCAAGGCGTCGTAATTGTCTACCTTGGCTGCGGAAACCACTTCGTCCACCGGGAACGTGTCACTCTTGTCCAAGTGATGGAAGGCCTGCACGCTGCCCGAATCGGTCGACACCAGCGCGGGGCTGCCTCCTGCCTCGTACACCGCCTTCCAGGGCTCGGTCAGTTCGATCTGCTCGGTTCCTTCCGGGGCGACCAGGAATGCCACCCGCCGGCCTTCAAGGTCTCCAGCCACGTGTCTCTCCTTATACTGTTCCGTCACCTGCCCGGTCCGGGCGGACTCAAGGGCGACGCATCGAGCTACCCCAATCCAGTGAGCGGCAAACGCACCTGTGCCCCGGATGGGTGGCTTCACGCTCGCCGGGGCGCAGGAGCGCTACGGTGCGAAAGCGAAGAGCTCGGACAGCGAGCTCGGAAAGGAGCCCACCGTGTTCCGCCGCATTGCCCGTCCACTGCTCGCCGCTGCATCCGTAGTTGATGGGGTGGGCACTCTGGTCAACCCGAAGCCGAGGATCGAGGCGGCCACGCCGCTGCTGGCTAAGGGCCAGGGCATGATGCCTACGAAACAGCCGGTCGATCCGGCGTTGCTGGTGCAGGCAAGCGCTGCGGTGAAGGTCGCCGCGGGGCTGATGATGGCGCTTGGTTGGGCGCCTCGGATCGCTGCGACGGTGCTCGCCGTGGAGCTGATTCCCAGCACGGTGGTTCAGCATCCCTTATGGGCCAGTGGCTACCCCGATGACCGTAGGGCCCACCAGCAGCACTTCGTGAAGAACGCAGGCCTGCTCGGTGGTTTGCTCCTGGCGATCACAGCCGGCAAGCCCGCCGCGGTGAAGGGCGCCAAGAAGCGCGCCAGGAAGCTTTCGCGCAAGGCAGCCATGAAGGCAGCCAAGGCCAGGATCAAGGCACGCTGAGCGCAAGCTCAGCTGGCTAGGCAAGGACCCCGTTTCGGCCGATATTGGCGGAACGGGGTTCGCTCATGCCCAGACGCTGTCCGCGTCATATCGCGAGGTGTGCACACTTCATGGCAGGCTGGCCGCCGTCGCTGTCACCGAGCACGGTGTCATGCAGTCACGGTGTCATGAGGTAACGCGGGGAGGTCACGATGGGCCATGAGGTGCGTGGAGTGGTAGCGCGCGGTAAGGGCGCGCCGGTCAAGGTGGAGACCGTGCAGGTGCCCGACCCAGGCCCCGGCGAGGCACTGGTCGCTGTCCAGGCATGCGGGGTGTGCCACACCGACCTGCACTACCGCGAGGGCGGGATCAACGACGAGTTTCCCTTCCTGCTGGGGCATGAGGCTGCCGGCATCGTGGAGTCCGTCGGTGACGGCGTCAATACCGTGGCGCCCGGCGACTTCGTCATCCTCAACTGGCGCGCGGTGTGCGGTCGCTGCCGCGCGTGCCGCCGGGGCAAGCTTTGGTACTGCTTCAACACCCATAACGCCGCCCAGCACATGAAGCTGTCCGACGGCACCGCGCTGTCTCCCGCGCTGGGCATCGGCGCGTTCGCCGAGAAGACACTGGTCCACAGCGGCCAGTGCACCAAGGTCAATCCCGCGGTCGCCCCGGAAGTCGCCGGGTTGCTGGGCTGCGGTGTGATGGCCGGGCTCGGCGCGGCGCTTAACACCGGCGGCGTCACCCGCGGTGACTCGGTTGCGGTGATCGGCTGCGGAGGGGTAGGCGATGCCGCAATTGCCGGGGCCGTGCTGGCGGGCGCGACAACGATCATCGGCGTCGATGTCGACCCAGGCAAGCTGCGGTGGGCGACCGAGTTCGGCGCCACGCATACGATCAACGCCCGTGAGTCCGACGTCATCGAGACGGTGCGGGAGTACACCGGGGGCTTCGGAGCCGACGTCGTGATCGACGCGGTGGGCCGGCCAGAGACCTGGGAGCAGGCGTTCTTCGCCCGAGACCTGGCTGGCACGGTGGTACTGGTGGGAGTGCCCACCCCAGATTTGATGGTGCCCGGCATCCCGCTGCTGGAGTTCTTCGGCCGTGGCGGGGCGCTCAAGTCGTCGTGGTACGGCGACTGCCTGCCCGAACGGGATTTCCCCATGCTGGTCAACCTGCACCTGCAGGGACGGTTACCGCTGGAGAAGTTCGTCTCCGAGACGATCACCCTCGACGATGTGGAACACGCCTTCGAGAAAATGGAGCGCGGCGAGGTGTTGCGCAGCGTCGTGCTGCTGAGCAGCTCGTGAGTGCATAACAGTGTTAGAACACTGTTATGCACTCACGAACACGACCGGAGGGAGCGCAGAGTGATCGAGCGGGTGGTCACGTCGGGCACCTTCAGCCTGGACGGCGGGACCTGGGAGGTGGACAACAACGTCTGGCTGATCGGTGACGACCGTGAAGTGATCATCGTCGACGCCGCCCACGACGCAGAGGCGATCGCGGCTGCGGTGGGCGGCCGGCAGGTATTGGGCATCGTGTGCACCCACGCCCATGACGATCATGTCAGCGCCGCACCGGAGCTGGCCCGCAAGCTTGCTGCGCCGGTGCTGTTGCACCCAGCGGAGCACGTGTTGTGGCGCCTCGCTCACCCCGATACCCCACCACCGGACGCCGAACTCGCCGACGGCGACGTACTCCGCGTCGCAGGGACCGCACTGCAGGTGCTGCACACCCCCGGACACTCCCCTGGCTCGTGCTGCCTGCATGCCCCCGATCTGAACGTCGTGTTCAGCGGGGACACCCTGTTTCAGGGTGGCCCGGGCGCCACCGGCCGGTCCTACTCGGACTTCGGCGAGATCATCACCTCGATCCGCAGCCGGCTGCTGACGCTGCCGGCCGAGACCGAGGTGCGCACCGGCCACGGCGACGCCACGACCATCGGCACCGAGGCCCAGCACGTCAGCGAATGGCTCACAGGCTGAGTCCCGGAATGCTCAGCGAGCTGGCACAGCTCGCATCGCAGGGACCTTGATCCGTTGCTCTAAGCCCGCCGGCTCGATGACCCGGGACTCCGTGACGATCGCGGTCACCAGGTCGCCAGGAGTCACGTCGAAGGCTGGGTTGAGAGCGGTGGATTCGGCCGGCGCCATCCGCCAGCCCCCAACCAAGAGCACCTCGTCGGGATCGCGGTGCTCAATAGTCACAGCGGCACCGGTGGGTGTGTGCGGGTCAAGTGTGGCGGCCGGAGCGGCCACCACGAACGGGATACCGGCCCTGGCCGCAGCCAGCGCGAGCGGGTAGGTGCCCACCTTGTTGACGACGTCGTAGTTGGCGGCGATCCGATCGGCTCCGACGATGACGGCGTCCACCCGCCCGCTGGCGATGAGCCCTGGACCGGCAGCGTCGACAACCACCTGATGCGGCACGCCCAGCTGGGCGAGTTCGACCGCGGTGATCCTGGACCCCTGCAGCAACGGGCGAGTCTCACCCACTACCACCATCCGGACCAACGCGTCGGCGTGCAGTGTCCGGACCACCCCCAGGGCGGTGCCCCACTCAACGCAGGCCAGCGCGCCCGCGTTGCAATGCGTGTGTAGCACCATCGGCCGATCACCGACGTAGCTGCGCAGCAGCGCGGCACCGAGCCGGGACAGCGTCGCGCAAGCCCGGACGTCGGCTTCCACGAGCGACTGGGCGGCAGCCAGCACCGCGGCATCGCCCCGTGGCACCGCTGGCAGCACCTGCTGCACCGCCCAACCCAGGTGAGCCGCGGTGGGGCGGGCACCGGCGATGCGACGAGCGTCGGCGCGAACGGCATCGGCGTCATAGCCCTGCTCTGCCGATCGAGCCGCCGCGAGGGCAACACCCAGTGCTCCCAGTGCACCCAACGCCGGCGCGCCGCGCACCACCAACCGGTGGATGGCATCCACCACCTGGCTCACAGTGTGCAGCGCCACTCGCCGCTGTTGCGGTAGAGCGGTCTGGTCAATCACATCGACGTGTCCGTCGACCCATTGGATGGTGCGCATGGATTCCGGCTCCCGGGGTTCGGCCTGCGGGCACCGTACGCGGTGGGCAGGAAGTCGCGCACCGCCCAACGGGCGATCCCGCCTCGGGTGGGGATCAACGCTGCGTAATCGGGGCGTACTCCCGCTCGGTGCGTCCGGTGTAAACCTGACGCGGTCTACCGATCTTGGTTTCCGAGTCGCTCATCATCTCGCGCCAATGCGCGATCCAACCCGGTAACCGGCCCAGCGCGAAGAGCACCGTGAACATCCTGGTCGGGAAGCCCATCGCCCGGTAGATCAAACCGGTGTAGAAGTCGACGTTGGGATAGAGCTTGCGCTCGACGAAGTAGTCGTCGGCGAGCGCTTTCTCCTCCAGTGCTAGGGCGATGTCCAGCAGCGGGTCGTTGACCCCTAGCTTGTGCAGGATCTCGTCCGCGATCTTCTTAACGATCTTCGCACGAGGGTCGTAGTTCTTGTAGACCCGGTGCCCGAATCCCGTCAGCCGCGCACCGTTGGAGTGGTTTTTCACCTTCTCGACGAAGGTGTCCACGTCATCTCCGTCGAGGTGGATACGTTCAAGCATCTCCAGCACCAACTGGTTCGCCCCGCCGTGCAGCGGGCCGAACAACGCATTGATCCCCGCCGAGACCGAGGCGAACAAATTGGCCTGTGAGGAGCCGACCATCCGCACGGTGGAGGTCGAGCAGTTCTGCTCATGATCAGCGTGCAGGATGAACAACAGGTCCAGCGCATCGGCCAGCACCGGGTCGACCTCGTAGGGCTCCGTGGGAAGCCCGAAGGTCATTCGCAGGAAATTGTGCACCAGGCTCAGCGAGTTGTCCGGGTAGAGGAACGGCTGGCCGACCGACTTCTTGTAGGCATAAGCCGCGATCGTAGGCAGCTTGGCGAGCAGACGCACCGTGGAAATCTCCACCTGCTCCTGGTCGAACGGGTTGAGGCTGTCCTGGTAGAAGGTGGACAGGGCAGACACCGCGCTGGACAACACCGGCATCGGATGGGCGTCGCGCGGGAAGCCGTCGAAGAAGCGTTTGAGGTCCTCGTGCAGCAGGGTGTGTATGCGGATCAACTCGGTGAAGTGCTCCAATTGACCGCTGGTCGGCAGTTCCCCGTAGATCAGCAGGTAGCTGGTCTCCAGGAAGGTCGAGTGCTCGGCGAGCTGGCCGATCGGGTAGCCGCGGTAGCGCAATACGCCCTCGTCGCCGTCGATGTAGGTGATTTCTGACGTGCACGCGGCGGTGTTCACGAATCCCGGATCGAGGGTGACCATCCCAGTGTTGGCTCGCAGCGTGCCCAGGTCGATGCCGGACGTCCCCTGGGTGGCCCTGGTAATCGACATCTGGTGTTCGCCGCCCGAGTAATACAGGGTCACACTGTCATGATCACTATTGGTATGATCATTATCGGCACAATCATTATTCGACTCATTACGACCGTTGCTAGACGGCCGAACCGACACTTCGGACGCGGTGGCGTCAGTCATGACAGTCCCTCTCAGTTCTCAGGCGACACTTCTTGGGCAACCCGGCGCAACACTGCGGTAGCCGGTCAGGCGGCACAGCATGGAGCGACATTGCATGGAGGCACATCGTCGGGAACGTCGACATACTCCAACGTAACTCACTCGTGGGAAAGCTTCGCCGGGTCGAACTCGACCCGACCCACGAACGCCCTATTGACTAGCCAGAGCAGAAGTCCGACCGCCAGCAGGACGCCGGCGAGTAAGTACTGGTCGGGGTCGCGGCCGGACAACGGGGTTGCCAGGTAACCGCACAGCAGCGCACCGAGCCACGGGGTCCAGGACGGCGCTCGGAAGTGCGCGTGCTCGACAGGCTTACGGCGCAGGACCAGGCAGGCGACGTTGACCAGGGTGAATACCGCTAGCAGCAGCAGCGAGGTAGTCCCCGCCAGGCCCGTCAGCGGGACGAAACTGACCAGAACCACGGCAATCGCGCTGGTGAACAAGATCGACACCCACGGGGTGCGCCGGGTCGGGTGCACCGAGCCCAGGGCCCGCGGAATGATCCGCTCGCCCGCCATGCCGTAGACCAGCCTGCTGGCCATCAGCATGTTGATCAGAGCTGAGTTGATCACCGCAAAGAGACCGATGACGGCGAAGAGACCCAGCGGAAAACCGGGTGCGCCGACCCGGACAACCTCCAGTAGCGCACCACTTTCCAGGGTGGCCAGCCGGTCGGCGGGTATCAGCAACGACGAGGTGACTGCGACCAGCACGTAGATCACCCCGGCGGCGGTCATGCCAAGCAGCATTGCGCGCGGGAAGATCTTGGCCGGCTGCTTGGTCTCCTCGGCCATGTTCACCGAGTCCTCGAAACCGACCATCGCGAAGAACGCCAGCGCGGTGGCCGAGGTGATCGCCAGCAGCACACCGGAGTTCGAGGTGTCGATCTGGGTGAGCCTGCTCGGCTCGCCTTGACCCGACCCGACCGCATAAACGCCGATCGCAATGATGATCAGCAGTCCGGCCAGCTCGATGCAGGTGAGCACGAGATTCGCCTTGACGGACTCACCGACGCCGCGGAAATTGACCAGTGCGAGCAGCACGATGAAGGTGATGCCGACCGCCCAGACCGGCAGCGTGATGAATGCCTTGAGGTACGTCTGGCCGAACGCCACCGCCGCCGAGGAGGCGCTGGTGATGCCCGAGCTCATCACGGCGAAGGCGACAATGAAGGTCAGAAATGGGATCCCGAACGCCCGGTTGGTGTACAGCGCGGCGCCGGCCGCCCTAGGGTACTTACCGACCAGTTCCAGGTAGCTGAACGCAGTGAGGAAGGCCACCAGGAAGGCGCCGACGAACGGTATCCACAAGGCGCCGCCGATCTGCCCCGCAACGCTGCCGGTCAAGGCGTAGATGCCCGTACCCAGGATGTCGCCGAGCACGAAAAAAAACAGCAGCTTCGGCCCGATCACCCGTTTGAGCTCGGTCTGAGCTTCACCACCCGGAGCCGTGCCCTGCGCGGTTGCCTCGCTCATGAACCCGCCGCCTCGCTCATGGACGCAGTCTGACGGCCGTCGAGCGCTGAGTCACGCACCACGGGTTGGGCGCGGTGTCATCATGGGCCTGTTACGGATGTCACGGAGACAACCGCGCAACCGTCCACTCGCCATCGTCAGCGACGCAGTAACGCAGCCGGTCATGCATACGGTTGGGCCTGCCCTGCCAGAACTCCGCACTCACCGGACTGATCCGCACTCCTCCCCAGTGCGGCGGCAACGGCACCTGCTCGTCCTCAGCGAATCGGGCAGCGACCTGCTCCAGCGCATCATCGAGGGTGCGACGGTCCGGCACCACGGTGGACTGCGCTGAAGCCCACGCACCCAGCTGGGCGCCCCGCGGGCGGGTCTGCCAGTAAGCCGAACTCTCCTCCCGGGTAGTGCACTGCGCCGGCCCGCGCAGGTGCGCCTGGCGATGCAGCGCAATCCAGGGAAATGTGACTGCAACCGACCTCGAGGCGTTGATGTCGCGCATCTTGCGGGAGGTGTAGTTGGTGTAGAAGACGACGCCGCGCGGGTCGAGGGCCTTGGCCAGCACGGTTCGCGAGCTGGGCAGGCCGTCGGCGTCCACGGTGGCCAACACCATCGCGTTGGGCTCGGCAAGCCCCGCGGTCAGGGCGTCACCGATCCACCTCGCCAGCTGCTCGTGCCAGGTCCGGGCCAGATCGGCAACGTCGAGCTCCCCAGCGGGGTAGGGGACCCGCATCCGGGCGAGATCCCCAGCCGGTTCGCCCTGTTGCGCCCACCCAGCCACCACGCCGCACACTCCCCGTCACGCTCCGACTGGGTTGAACCTACGTCCTCGACATCCTCTTGACCTCATTCGGCCTCGTTCGGGGTAGGACCCGTTGCAGCCGGACAAGTCTGGGGTGCACAGTTAGTCAGCTCGCGCGGCGTCCGCAGTGTGGCGTGCGCCCCAGCCAGAAGGTCGGCCGGCGACCCGCGCGTACCCACATTGAGGGCGATCGCGCGAGGAGGGCGGAGTGACTGCGGTAACAGTGCCTGCGGTGAACGGGCTGGTGGCGGCGGACACCCCCACTGGTTTCAAGCCAGGGCTGGAGGGCGTGGTCGCCTTCCACACCGAGATCGCCGAACCAGATCGGGACGGCGGCGCGTTGCGCTACCGCGGTGTGGACATCGAAGACCTTGCCGGGCACGTGACCTTCGGTGATGTCTGGGCGTTGCTGACGGATGGATGTTTCGGTCGTGGCCTGCCGCCCGCGGAGCCCTTTCCGCTTCCGGTGCACACCGGTGATGTCCGGGTCGACGTGCAAGCCGCGTTGGCGATGCTCGCACCTATCTGGGGTTACCGGCCGCTGCTGGACAGCTCCGACGTCGAGGCGCGCGCTGAGCTGGCCAGAGCGTCGGTGATGGCGCTGTCCTATGTGGCACAGTCTGCCCGGGGCATCCACCAACCTGCGGTGCCGCAGCACCGGATAGATCAGTGCTCCACGATCACCGAGCGCTTCATGACGCGCTGGCGCGGCGATCCGGACCCAGCACACGTCAAAGCCGTGGATGCGTATTGGGTCTCGGCCGCCGAGCACGGACTCAACGCCTCGACGCTGACCGCTCGGGTTATCGCCTCCACCGGCGCCGACGTCGCCGCCTGCCTGTCCGGGGCGATCGGCGCGATGTCCGGCCCGCTGCACGGTGGGGCACCAGCGCGGGTGCTGCCGATGATCGAGGAGGTGGAGCGCACCGGCAATGCCGCCGCAGTGGTCAGCAAGATCCTGGATCGTGGTGAGCGGCTGATGGGATTCGGCCATCGGGTCTACCGTGCCAAGGACCCACGCGCTCGGGTGCTGCGCCGAATCTGCAAGGAGCTCGGTGCGCCACGTCACGACGTTGCAGTGGCTTTGGAGCGCGCCGCGCTGGCCGAGTTGGCCGATCGGCGGCCGGACCGGAAGATCGAAACCAACGTCGAGTTCTGGGCGGCGGTGATCCTGGACTTCGCGCAGGTTCCGCCGCACATGATGCCGGGGATGTTCACCTGCGCCCGCACCGCGGGCTGGTGTGCGCACATCATGGAGCAGAAACGCACCGGCCGGCTGGTCCGTCCTGCGGCGCGTTACGTGGGACCCGATCCACGGCGACCCGAGGACGTCGAGGGGTGGAACGAGATCAAGCCTTCCTCAACGCTTACCGGCGCTGGATGCGCGTAGCGTGCGATTAGCGCTGCAAGGCGTACCGGGCGAACAGTTGACCCTCGAACTCCAGCAGCCAGATCAGGTCGAGACCGACGGGCTGGGCCAGCGGCGCCCGATCGACGATGGACAGCGCGCCGGCACTACCGGCCAGTGCCGGCGCGATGGCCAAGAACAGCTCGTCGACCAGGCCCGCGGGCAGCATCGAGGCGTTGAGCACAGGCCCACCCTCGCAGAGCACCGAGCGCACGCCGTGCTCAGCACGCAGCCGGGCGAGCATCGTGGTCATGTTCAGCTCCTCGCCTGGTCCAGGCCGCAGGTAACTGACCTGCGCCGCGCAGTCCTTAAGCTCGGCGGTGCTGGCGGTGAGAATGATTACCCGGGAATGCGGGTCGGCCATCAGCGGCAGGTCGGGGGTCACCGTGAGCCGGCGGCTCACCACGACAGCGAGCGGGTCGGGCTCCAGCCCGCGGGCGACCCGGCGCTCCCGGCGCTGCGGGTCACGGACCAGGCGCCCGTACCGCTCAATGCGCACCGTGCCGGCGCCGACCATGACCGCATCGACGTGTGCCCGCAGCTCGTGGAAGATCTGACGGTCCGCGGCATTGCTGATGGCGGCGGTGCGGTGCGCCACCGTGGCCATGCCGTCAGCTGTGGTCACCATGTTGAGCACCACGTACGGGCGGTGCTCAGCGGCGAGATCACCGAATGCGAGGTCCTGCACTGCCTCGATGGCGGTCACAGTTGCGGGCTCGGGCAGCAGCCGGCGAAGCGACACCGGCTTGGCGCTCACGCCGGGTGCCCCGCTGTGATGGCTTTGGCCCGGTGGAACTCGAAATGCGACTGGTTGCCTTCGCGGTGGGCCGCGACCGGGTCGAGCAGGAAACCGACGTGGTCACCGAGGTCGAGCCGCTCAAGCACCCGCCCGACGAACCAGTTCCCACACTCCTGCAGGATCGGCAGCCCACCCGGGCCGGGCTGCCACGTGCAGCGAGCGAACTTGTCCTCGTCGTCACCACTGTGGCCGCCGAACAGCTCGGCGAGTGCCTCGGCCTGCCGTGGCACAAAATGCACGGCCATCAGGTCGGCGCTGCTCGCTACCCGGTAAGTGCGGTTCTTGCGCGACAGGCACACCAGGAAGCGCGGCGGATCGATGCTGCTCTGGGTGCAGAACCCGACCAGGCAACCAGCCTGCTGGTCCCCGGCGCGGACGGTGATGATGAACATCGAGTAATCGAGCTGCCCAACAAGGTCGTGGAAAGTGCCGTGGGCGTCCATGGCGGCCAACCTACCCACGTGCTGCTCCGCAGCGGCCGTCCTGACGGCGTTGCTGGGTACGGTGATCGATGTGGAGCACATATCCGCCGGCAAGGTGCGGGACCTGTATTCGATCGACGACGACATCCTGCTGGTCGCCTCGGACCGGATCTCCCTGTACGACGTGGTCCTCCCGACGCCCATTCCCGATAAGGGTGCGCTGCTGACGCAGCTGTCGGTGTGGTGGTTTCACCGGCTCGGTGATGTGGTGCCGAACCATCTGATCTCCGCTACTGACGTGCCGCCGGAATTCGCCAAAAGGGCGATCCGTGCCAAGCCACTGCAGATGATCCCGGTGGAGTGCATCGCTCGCGGCTACCTCGCCGGCCTGGGCCTGCGTGAGTACCAGAAGTTCGGCACCGTATCGGGTGTTGCATTGCCTCCCGGGCTGGTCTCGGGAAGCCGGTTACCCGAGCCGATCTTCACGCCGACCACGAAATACTCGGATACCGGGCATGACGAGTTCATCACCTTTGAGGACGTGGTGCGCGAAATCGGACGGGACACCGCGCAACGCCTCCGTGATCTGACCCTTGAGCTGTACACGGCAGCCGCCGAACACGCCGCGGGCAACGGCGTCATCATCGCGGACACGAAATTCGAGTTCGGATGGGACACCTGCGGGCAATTGACGCTCGGGGACGAAGCGCTCACGTCGGATTCGTCGCGCTTCTGGCCCGCCGCCACCTGGCGGCCAGGTCAGCCGCAACACTCCTTGGACAAGCAGTTCGTCCGGGACTGGTCGATCAGTACCGGATGGGACACCGAACCCCCCGGGCCGGTCATTCCGCCCGCAATCGTGGCGGAAACACGGCGGCGGTACATCGAGGTATACGAGCGCATCACGGGAGCCTCGTGGTCGGCGTAGCCGGCGAACCTGCGAAACTGGGCTCCCGGCCAGCAACCATGGAGACCCCCACATGACGCAGACCGCCGAGCTGACCATCCCGGCCCAGCTCAAACCCGTAGACGGCCGCTTCGGGTGCGGGCCATCGAAGGTCCGACCCGAGCAACTGGCCGCGCTGGCCACCGCGGGTGCCTCCATCATGGGCACCTCACACCGGCGCAACCCGGTGAAGTCGTTGGTCGGACGGATCCGCTCGGGGCTACGCGAGCTGTTCTCCCTGCCCGAGGGTTACCAGGTCGTGCTCGGCAACGGCGGTACCACGGCGTTCTGGGATGCCGCAGCCCTGGGTCTGGTCCGGGAGCGCTCGTTGCACCTGAGCTACGGCGAGTTCTCGGGGAAGTTCGCCGGGGTTACCAAGGGCGCCCCCTTCCTGGCCGACCCGGTGGTCGTCACCGCTGCGCCTGGGGACGCCCCGCAGCCCGTCGCCGACCCGTCCTGCGACCTGATCGGCTGGGCGCACAACGAGACCTCGACCGGTGTGATGGTGCCGGTGTGCCGGCCCGCCGGATCGCACGATGCGCTGGTGGCGATCGACGCGACCAGCGCCGCCGGTGGCCTCCCGGTCCGGATCGGCGATGCCGACGTCTACTACTTCGCGCCGCAGAAGTGCTTCGCCTCCGACGGTGGGCTGTGGATCGCCCTGCTCAGCCCCGCTGCGGTGGCGCGGGTCGGTGAGATCGGCTCATCCGATCGGTGGGTGCCCGAATTCCTCTCGCTGACCGTTGCACTGGACAACAGCCTCAAAGATCAGACCTACAACACCCCGTCGGTCGCCACGCTGCTGCTGCTGGTTGACCAGATCGAGTGGATGCTGGCCCGTGGTGGGCTGGACTGGTGCGTAGCGCGCACCACCGACTCGTCCTCGCGGCTGTACTCCTGGGCCGAGTCCTCGCCATACGCGACGCCGTTCGTCACCCAACCCGCCAAGCGTTCGCTGGTCGTCGGCACCGTGGACTTCACCGAAAGCGTCGACGCTGCTGCCGTCGCGGCCGTATTGCGGGCAAACGGCATCGTGGACACCGAGCCGTACCGCAAACTAGGCCGCAACCAGTTGCGGATAGGGATGTTCCCAGCCGTCGAACCCGACGACGTTGCGGCCCTGACCGCGTGCATCGATTGGGTGGTCGAGCGGCTGATGTGAGTCGCTGGGTGCGGCTGGTCGGCGGCGCGCCTCCCCCGGCGCAGCTGCTCACCGGCCTACGGTGACGGTTAGGAGATTCGGAGGTCGGAGGATGCGCGCGCTGCGGGTGGTCGGTCTGGGGATCGACGGCCGCACGGTCATCCTCGAGACGGTGCCGCAGCGGCCCGGCGAGCGACCTGAGCGGTTCAGCGTGCCCGTCGACGACGGCCTGGAGGCAGCGGTACGGGGTGATCTCCCTCGCCTCGGTCAAACCGAGAGCGAGCAGGAGTGCCAGATGCGACCCCGTGAGATCCAGGATCGGATCAGAGCTGGCGCGTCGGTCGAGCAGGTAGCCACGGCCGCCGGCGTCCCGGGTGAACGGATCGAGCGGTTCGCCTACCCCGTACTGCTGGAGCGGTCCCGCATCGCGATGCTGGCCCAGCAGGCTCATCCGGTGCGCGCCGACGGGCCCGACGTGCGCACCCTGGATGAGGTCGTCACCGAGACGTTCCGCCGGCGTGGCAACGACTTGGAAACGGTCACCTGGGACTCCTGGCGCGGGGAGAGCGGCAAGTGGGTCGTCCAGCTGCGCTGGCGAGCCGGCCGGTCGGAAAATCGGGCGCAGTGGACGTTTCACCCCGGCGCGCACGGCGGAACCGTCACCGCAGTCGACGACCACGCCACCGCTCTGATCGATCCGCAACCGGCCGCGCAACTGCGCACAGTGCCGCCGGTTGCGCGGCCCGAGGAACATCTGATCGAACAGCGGCCCAGTGCGCGCGCGATACCTGACGACGGACCGCCATACCACCCCGTGGAACCTTCCGAAGCGGCGCAGTCCGCGGCTCCCAAGCGCGCCCGCAAAGATCGCGCAACCATCCCCTCCTGGGAAGACGTCCTACTCGGCGTCCGTTCCCCGCGCAGCTGATTCCTCCCTCGCGAATGCGTTTTGGTGACGTGGACACACGCTGACGGACAACAGGGACTGGCCCTGTCCGGGGGCAGCGGCTGGCGCTGGCCGTGCAGTGCTCGGGCATCCCAGGGTGCCGGTGCTCGATAACCCGCCGTCTGCGCTGCGTGCTCGACGGCATCCTGGCGTTGGGGCTGGCCGGCGCGCCACGATCCGTCGTACTCCACCACTGCCTGCTGCTCAGGGCAATGCCGCATCGGGCAGCGTTCGATCCAGTAGCAGGTCCAGGCCCATCCGCAGCGATGTTCGCAAGCCCGATCGGATCCCACGGCTACGCCTCGTCGTCCCGTAGCTCTTTGCGACGGATATCCAATCCGTCGAATGCTATCCACAGGGTATCCACAGCTCCTCCACATCCGCGTTCTGGATGCAGACTGCGCTTTTCCCGACCCCATTTACCGCAGTCTGCATCCAGACTGCGGACGAAGGTCGTGTCAGAGCAGGGAGAGCAGTAGGGCGATCCAGGTGAGCGGGATACCGGTGGCGGCGCCGTAGGCCACCCAGCGCCAGATTGGGGTGACGCGAGCCAGCCACATTGACGGCGCCAATCCCGCGACCACCAGTAGATTAGCCAGCAATACGGACCATACCCCCACCGTGGCCAATCCCGAGGACAGGCTGAACAGCGCGATTCCGACGATCACTGCGGTCAATGCGGTGACGGTGAGACCGGTCGCCCATGGCGTGGGCTCCCGCTTTGCCGGGCCACAGTTCATGTCAGAGCAGTTTAGGCATTGTAGGCGCCGCGCACGCTCGCGAAAGCGATCGCAGCGGCGGTGGCGACGTTGAGCGAATCCACTCCGGGCGCCATCGGGATACGCACCGCCAGGTCCGCCGCAGCCCGAGCTTCGGCCGACAGACCCGGGCCCTCAGCACCCAGCAACCACGCCACCCGGCCAGTGTCCAAACCGGCTTGGGCCAGCGGCACGGCGTCCGCCGCCGGGGTCAACGCCGCCACCCGAAAACCAGCCGCGCGCAGCACGTCGAGGTCTCCGGTCCAGCAGCGAAGCTCAGCGAAGGGCACGTGCAGCACATGCCCCATGGACACCCGCACGCTGCGCCGGTACAGCGGGTCGGCACAGCGCGGGCCGAGCAGCACCGCGTCCACACCGAGGGCAGCCGCGTTACGAAACAACCCCCCAAGGTTCTCGTGATCGTTGATACCTTCGAGCACCGCGAGATGGCGTGACCGGGCAATCAATTCCGGCATCATCGGCACCGGCGCCCGGTTGGCAGTCGCCAGCACGCCTCGGTTGAGGTGGAAGCCGACCACTTGCGCCATCAGCTCGGCCGACCCCACGTAGCACGGGGCCTCGACCTCCACCGCGAGCTGAGCAATCTTGGCGGGCACGCCGAACACGGCCCGAGGCGGATATCGCGAGCTCAGCAGTCTGCGAACCACGACGACGCCCTCGGCGATCACCAGACCGCGCCCGCCGGGACGGTCCGGGCGGCGGTCGGCGACGGTAAGGTCTCGAAAATCGGTCAGCCGCGGATCGTGCACATCGCGCACCTCAACGATCTCACCCACACTGCCAGTCTGGCAAAGCACGCATAAGCGGCGAGAAGGCCAACCCCACCAGTTCGGCGGCTGGTCACGGCTCGCGGCCTTGTGTCACGGTGAGGGCGAGGGCGGAGGGGGGAGGGCGTGATCGATTCGATCTACACCCAGCACGACCTGCAGCGCTATCGGGAGAAGATCCAGCGCTGCCTTGACGCGCTGGCCCGGATGCTCGCCGAGGGCAGCTTGTCCGACGGCCCCGAGCAGATGGGGCTGGAACTCGAGCTGAACCTGATCGACGAGAACCTCGATCCTGCGATGGCCAATCAGGCGGTGCTGGCGCAGATTGACGACCCGGCCTTCCAGAGCGAACTCGGCCAGCACAACATCGAGATCAACGTGCGGCCCCGGCCGCTCGCCGCCGACGAAGCGCTGGGCCTCGAGCACGAACTGCGAACTGCACTGAACACGGCCAACGAGGCGGCCCACGCCACCGGCGTCGGTCTGGCCATGATCGGCATCCTGCCGACCCTGCGAGCGGACCACTTCGACCGGCGATGGATATCCCCCAAATCGCGCTACTTTCTGCTCAACAAGCAGATCCTGGCATCCCGGCGGGAGGAACTCGAACTCGACATGGAGGGGGTGCCGCTGGAGGGTGGCCCACCGGAACGGTTGCGGTGCGCCACGGACTCGATTATCCCCGAATCCGCGTGCACATCAGTGCAGCTGCATCTGCAAGTCGCTCCCCATGACTTCGCGGCGCATTGGAATGCCGCGCAGACCCTGGCTGGGGTACAGGTTGCGCTGGCCGCGAATTCACCGTTTCTGCTGGGCCGCGCGCTGTGGCACGAGACCCGCATTCCCTTGTTCGAGCAGTCCACCGATACCCGGTCGCCGGAGCTGCGTAATCAGGGGGTGCGCCCGAGAGTGTGGTTCGGCGAGCGTTGGATCACCTCGATCTTCGACCTGTTCGAGGAAAATGCGCGGTACTTCTCACCGTTGCTGCCAGAGACCGATGACGAGGACCCGTTGGCGGTACTCGACGAAGGCGGCGCACCATCGCTGTCGGAGCTGCGGCTGCACAACGGCACCGTCTGGCGATGGAACCGCCCGATCTATGACGTCATGGACGGCGTGGCGCACCTGCGCATCGAGAATCGGGTGTTGCCAGCCGGACCGACGGTCATCGACGTGCTGGCCAATGCCGCGTTCTTCTTCGGTGCGATGCGTGGGCTCACCGAGCTTGACCGGCCGATGTGGAGCCAGATGTCCTTCCAGGCCGCGCAGGACAATCTGTACGCAGCAGCTCGGCTCGGCATGGATGCTGCGCTGTACTGGCCGGGCAGCGGATGGGTTCGGCCCGATGAATTGGTGTTGCGGAAGCTATTGCCGCTAGCCCATGACGGGCTGCGCAGCTGCGGAATGTCCGATGCCGCCCGGGAGCGCTACCTCGCGGTGATCGAGCAGCGCTGCGTCACGCGCCGTACCGGCGCCAGCTGGCAGCGTGCGACCGTTCAGCTGCTTACCGGCCGCGGCGCCGACCGACCTGCCGCGTTGGCCGGCATGTTGCGCGGCTACCTCGAGCACATGCATTCCAACCAGCCCGTGCATGCCTGGCCGTCAACCTAAGATCTGCTTACCAGGGTCGAAGCGTCTATCCTGAGGCGCCAGTATCCAGCTTGAGCCACGAACGACCGTCGGGCCCGACCGGAGGATCTCCAGGATCGGGCCCGACGCCTTCCCAACTG
The DNA here is from genome assembly GCA_036389855.1 of Pseudonocardiaceae bacterium. Taxonomy (GTDB): domain Bacteria; phylum Actinomycetota; class Actinomycetes; order Mycobacteriales; family Pseudonocardiaceae. The sequence goes on along the minus strand of DASVWA010000086.1, from coordinate 11,443 downwards.
ACTTGCCAGGACTCCCACCACGAAGCCGGCACAGCTTAAGTTAGGCTAACCTTCGCGAGACGTCAAGCCCAAGTGCGTGTAATCACACCCCAACGTAAGCGCGCCGATCCGGCCGGCTCGGCAGGTGGTCCGTTCAGCAAGGTGCGCCTGGCCACAGTGGTCGCATGGATGTCCGACGCAGCGCTAGCGTGGAGACTGTGCCGCTTGTTGCAGCTCCGCTACCCCATGGCCTGGCCGATCCCCGTCCGGTAGTCGGCGTCGGCACCCTGGCCTGGTTCACGGCTGCGGCGATACTGCTGTTCGTTGGCGCGCCCTCAGTATGGGTGGGGGCTTGCGTTACTGGCGGCCTGCTCGGCCTGCTCGGCTTCGCGATGATTCACGCACAGCGAAGCGCCGCTCGGCGCGGCGGCCGCAGTGCCCAGCAAAGCCTGCCCTGACCGTCGCGATTCAGTAGCTACGCTGGGTTAACACTGTAATGCGGAAAGTCGTCATCCTATCCCTCACTATTGTCGCCATGTATGGTTAGGCTATCCGTAGTTGAGGCCTGCAGATCAGTCGCAAGGTGCGACTGGAGGGCCGATGGATCTGGGGTCGAAGGGTGGAGCGGTCCGGGTCGGAGGAGTCGTGCAACTAGTGCACCCGCCGTTGACCGCGCTACTCGAGGAGGTCCAGGTACCTCCACCGCCGCCATGCCCGCGGCCATTCGCGCCATGACCACCGGGATATCCAGGCACCGGCGGCGCACCGCCGTGTCAAGATCATACGCAGTCACTACCAGCGATCCGGTCGAATTACTCGACCGGGTCCTCGAGACCTTCCATCAAGTCAACCGGGCGCTACCGAAAAGAGTGCTCACCCCCGAGGAACTGATCGCGCTCGGAGGCCTCCTCACTCAGGTCAGCGGCGCGATGCTGACATTCACCGATCTGCTCAGCGCGCCCACCCATCACTACGACCGCACCCGGGTGCTTCATGCGAACGCCGACACCATCCCGGCTGCACGACCACCAGGCGCCATCAGCTTGCTAAGGGACTGCCGGGCCGGCTTGCTGGTGGCCTACACCTCCGCACGAGCGTTCCATGCCGATCTCAGGCGGTGCCTCAAACGTCCGTGAGTGGAGCAACAGAGCGGCCCGGACCGGGTCACTGGCGTGCACCGTCCCGTCGGGGGTGACCCAGAACGGCACCGTATGTTCGTCGGCGCCGTGACGCACCCGCAGCCGCTCGTGCAGCTGCAACGTCCCCGCCGCAACGGCCAGTTCGGCGGCGGCGCACACCGCGACGACCTCCACCAGCTGCGTCCACCGCACCGTCCGCCCGCCACCGGCGTCGAGCAGTTCGGGCGCCACCTGCTCCGACGCCAGCGGTAGATCCAGCAGGTCGGCCAGGGAAGCCGGGTCGCCACCCGACACCAGTTCCCCGGCTGGCAGCACCGCAGCCAACCACGGTGCGTCGAGCACCATTGCTCGGTCGGCGTCGACGATGTCCCCGGTCACCGCTCGTACCCGAACCGGGGGCTCGAGCTCGGCCAGGTCGAGCTGCGCACCGGCCAGTGCGGCGTGCGCGGCGTGCACTACAGCGGCCGTGACCGCGCGAGCCGGATCAGCCAGCCGGACCAGCACATCAGCGGCGTCGGCAAGCGCGGTGACGCTCAGCTCGGTGCGCACACCGGCGGCGGCAAGCAGCGCCTCGTCGGTGTCGTACACCGGCACGACGTCGTAGAGGCCTTCCAGCGCGATGGCCCCGGCAAGCCGCCAGTGCGGCGGCGGATAACCACCGAGCCGGGCGTGCCGGGCCAACCACCATTGGGTGTAACCGCCGGGCTGGCGCAGCGCGGCGAGACCCGCGGGATCGGCAGCGATCCGGCGCAGCGCGGCCGGCCAGCGGCCATCGTCGACCAGGTCCAGGTCCCGGACGGCGAGCAGCGGTACGGGCGCGTCACCATCGGTCTGGGCCCACCACTGCTCCTCACCGTCCAGCTCATGGTCGGGGCCCTGCGGGTGCGGGTCCTGGAGCACCGCGAACGAATCCAGCACTCCGACTGCACGCAACGCCGCAGCCGGGTGTGCAACAGCAATGGCAGGGTCGAGCACACCCAGCGGCGCGTCGGCCGCCAGTAGCTCCCGTAAGGCCCCGTCGGGCAATACCAGCTCGTCGGCACGTCGGGGCACCCCGGTGTCGTCGGGTAGTGCCAACGCGCCCAGCCAAGGCCGGGCGCCGGCCGATTCAGCGAGCGACAGCGCCACCTGGGCGAGTCCGGTGACATCGACACCGTCTTCGGCGTCATCGACGCTGCGCTCGATCGCGGGGCGTAGCGCATCCAGCAGCTCCGAAGGACCCACCGGACGGGCTCCGAGCCGCTCCAACAGCGGGTGCACGGCGTCTGGATGCACCAGCCGCAGCTCAGTGGGCCCCGGACCGTCAACGAACACAGGGCCGTCAACGTCACCCAGTAGCACCCCACGCGGGCCGGTGACGGTGCGCCCGTCGGCTAGCGGCACCGGCAACGCACCGAGCTCCTGGCGGACCGCCGGATCGGCGTCGAGCAGCGGAACCAATGCCGCATAGCAGCGGCGCCACCACGACGGCGGCCGGTCCAACCCAGCCAGCAGTTCGGCGATGGCCGCTGGACGCAACCGGGTCACGCCGAGGGCCGCGAGCGCAGCGGCGTGCCGGGGCGCGGCCAGCTCAGCGTGGAGCAGATTGGGCGTCACATTGGCGAGCAGCTCGGTCAGCTCGGGCAACACCGCGTCGAGCACCAGGGCGTCGGCGGCAACGGCCTGTCCACCCGACGCGTCGGGCAGCCACCGGGCGTGTCGCAGCGCCTCGACTACCGCGTCGCGTAGCGCCGCATCGATCTCCCCGGCCGGGAAACCGGGCACCGGCACCAGCGCGGTGCGCTGAAGTGGCGCCAGTGCACTGGCCAGCTCCGGGTAAGCCTGCGCGGCGGTGTGCAACAACAGATCGGCAGCCGGCCCGGGATGGACGTGGCGCCGCGACGAGTCGACGGGCACCGTACCGATCAGCCGGGCAGGCAAAGTGAGCCGCTCTGCGGTGGGGGTGGGCGCGTGCAACACCTCACCTGCCAGCGGTAGCGGGGCACCGTCGGGGCTGACTGGCAGTGCCCAGCACAGGCTCCACTCCGGCCGGGCCTCGGCGCCGAGGCCGACCAGTGTCGCCGCGGGCAGCAGCCCGGCCCGGCGCACCACCCGCCACCGGTGCAGCCGGGAACCGTCGTGGATCAGCACCGGGTCCTCGCCCTCGCGGCGCAGCGCCCGATCACCGATGTCGATGCGGTGCAGCCACGGCAACGCCAGCAGCAGGTCCGCGGCCTCGGCTGCGAATGCCGCAAGCAGCGCCTCCGAGTCGACTCCAGGACGCAGCGGCAACCGGACCTCAGTGTCGAACCCCGGTGGCGGGTCACCGATGGCTGGCCACACCAACCGCAGCACCGGCGGTTGGCCACCGCGACGGTACAGCTCAGCGCACAGTGCCGGATCACCTGCGACGGCGGCGGCCGTGCGCTGCGCCGAGAACGCCACCCCGCCCGAGCGCGACATCACCTGCGGCGCATCGGTGACTCCCAGGACCGCCGCGAAACCCACTCCGAACCGACCGACACTGCCACCTTCGCGCTTGGCTGAGGCACGCAGCGCGGCCAACGCGGCCACTCCGGCGCAGTCCAGTGGCGCGCCGGTGTTCGCCGCTCGCAGCTCACCTCCCTCGACGGTGACCCGGAGGTGCCCGGGTACCGCCATCCGCTGGGCGGCGTCGGCGGCGTTCTGTGCCAGTTCGACCAGCAACCGGTCGGCGTAACCGAACGCAGCGAAATCGGATTCGGCGTTGGCGTCCTCCCGGAACCGTGTTGGGGATCCCCGCCAGGCCGCGAGTACCCCTTCGCGCAGCGCTGCGGTGCCGAACGGATCGGCGTTCAGGTCACTATCTCCAGCTCGGCGTCGTCGTAAACCAGCTCGGCCACTGGAACGCTGGAGCTGGCGTCCACCTGAACTTCGGAATGCGCCCCGCAGCCGAACTCAACGTGCACCACCTGCCCATCGGCGGGAGCCAGCTCGTTGCCACAAGCGCCGAGGAAGGCGGCGAGCAGCCCACCGAGCGGGAGATAAAAGCCACACGTCCCGCATCGATCGGGGGCGCTGCGGGCCATGTCCGAGTCAGGGCCGCGGTCACCGTCGCGCCATCGTTGCAGCAGCGCCAGGCGAGCTTGCCGACTCAGTACCCGGGATCGTCCCAAACCGAGCTCCGGGCTGAGCTGCTCGACCGACGGATCATCGTCGATGAGATAGCCGGGAACCAGCCGGGGGTCATCCGGGTCGGTAGGTAGGAGGTCACCTACTCCGAGATCCCCCGCTCGGACCCGCTGGGTCCAGGGCACCCAGGTCGGCGCGACCAATGCGTCCGGACCGGGCAGCAGTACCACCTCGCTGACCGTGACCGGAGTCGCCGGGCCAGCTGAGGCCACCGTGACCGCCCAGCACCAGCCGCGGTAGCCGGGCAGCCCAGCGTCGAACAGGTGGGTAACCGCGCCGCCGTCCTCGATCTGCGTTGCCACCTGCTGACCCACCGGGCTGTCGCCCGCTTCCGCCTGCGCCGCCTGCCGAGCCAGCTCGACGGCCTCGATGAGGTCGGAGCCTGCCTCGGTGGTATTGGTCACCCCCCGATTGTGCCGCACCGGCAGTCCGCGCCGACGACCCGGCCAGAGGGTCTGTGCGACGCTGCATCCATGCGGGCCGTAGCGACCGCCGCCGGGGTGGCGGCTGTGCTGTTGACGGCTGCTGGATTATGGACCGCGGCCCTGGCCGGCAGCACCACGCAGTCGGCCACGACGCAGCTGCGCGTGCAGGTCTTGGCCACGCTCCCGCACGACACGACGATGTACACCCAGGGTCTTGAGATCCACAACGGGGTGCTTTACGAGGGCAGCGGGCTGGTAGGGCAGTCCCGGGTACGGGCCAGCGAGCTGTCGAGCGCTGCTGTGCTGCGGGAGGCGACGCTGCCGGCGCCTCTGTTCGGGGAGGGGCTCACCGTGGCGGGGGATCGGTTGTGGCAGCTGACCTGGGTCAGCGCAACGGCGATCGAGCGTGATCCGGCAACTCTGGCCGAGCGCCGGCGGGTGAGCTACCGCGGCGAGGGCTGGGGCCTGTGCCACGACGGAGACCGGTTGGTGATGAGCGACGGCTCGGATCGGCTCACCTTCCGGGACCCGGCGACCTTTGCCCCGATCGGCCAGGTTCTGGTGCGCCTCGACGGCGAACCGGCGTGGCAGCTCAACGAACTGGAATGCGCGGGCGCAATGGTCTGGGCCAACGTCTATCAGGACGACCGCATCCTGCGCATCGACCCTGCCACCGGCGCGGTGACCGGCGTGGTCGACGCCTCCAGCCTGCTCAGCACATTGCCGCAGCCCGCAGCGGGCGTGCTGAACGGCATCGCAGCGATCCCAGGCACCGACGAATTTCTCGTCACCGGTAAGAACTGGCCGTCGCTGTTCCGGGTTCGCTTCGTCCCGTCTTGATGGCACCCGGGGTGTGGCCTTCAGGCGCTACCGGTGGTGCAGGATGAGCACGTGACACCGCCCCGATCCCGCTCCGGCGGCGAGCATCCCGGCTTCCGGGGAGCCCGCCGGGTGGGCCGCGGGCGGCGCTGGGTACCCGATGATCCCGGTTCCAGCCCGACCGGCACCCCACCGTCGGCCCCGGCCTGGGTACCGGCGGCCTCGCCCCCACCGTGGGGCGACCGGGGCGCCAGCCGCTGGCTGCCCAGCGATCGGTATGTCCCGCCCCCAGCGGACGACTCGGCGACGGCTCCGGTGCCCGAATCGAGCGAGCCGCCGCGCCCGCGCAAGATCACCGTCACCCGGGTGGCTGCCTGGCGGAGCAGGCAGCTGGTCGGGGGTGGCGTGCGGCGGTTCCACCAGGCGACCACGGCTGACGGAGCGGGGCGGTCCGGGCTGTCCTCGCTGACCTACGCGACAATGGCGGATTACGCAGCGAGCGCGGCCATCGCCATGGCCCTGGCCAACACACTGTTCTTCGCGGCAGCCACCGCGCAGAGCCGGGCCAATGTGGCGCTCTACCTACTGATCACGGTGGCACCGTTCGCGGTGGTTGCCCCGGTGATCGGCCCGTTGCTGGACCGGCTGCAGCACGGCAGACGGGTAGCGATGTCGCTGTCATTCGCCGGCCGCGGTCTGCTGCTGATCGTGATGGCCACGCACGTCAACGATTGGTTGCTCTACCCAGCGGCGCTGGGTTTCATGGTGCTGACCAGGTCCTTTGGCGTGCTCAAGGCGGCAGTGACGCCGCGCTTGCTCCCACCCCAGATCACCCTGGTGAAGGTCAACTCGCGACTCACCGTATTCGGCCTGGTCGCCGGCGGGGTATTGGGTGCGGCCGCCGCCGGGGTGGCGGCGCTGACCGGTTCAGCGGGGGCGCTGTATTTCACTGCGGTAGTCTGCCTGGCCGGAACCGTGCTATGCCTGCGCATCCCGTCCTGGGTAGAGGTGACCGAGGGAGAGATTCCGGCATCGCTGGCGGTTGCGAGCACTGACACCGCCCGGCGACGACAGCCGATGGGTCGCCAGGTGGCCGTCGCGCTGTGGGGCAACGGGACCGTGCGGGTGCTCACCGGGTTCCTCACGCTGTTCGTGGCGTTCGCGGTGAAGGCGCAGACCGAGGGGTCGCCAGGACGGCAGCTGTTGTTGCTGGGCATCGTCGGGACACTCGCCGGGATAGGCAGCGTTCTCGGCAGCGCGGTCGGTGCCAGGATGAACTTCGGCAAACCTGATCAGGCCATTCTCAGCTGCGTGGCGGCCGGGCTCACGATGGCAGTGCTCGCGGCGCTGGTGCCAGGGGTCGCCGTCGCAGCAATCACCGCTCTGGTGGCAGCGACCGGCAGCGCGATCGCCAAGGTCTGTCTGGACGCGGTGATCCAGCGCGGCGTACCGGAGGCCTCTCGCGCCTCGGCGTTCGGCCGGTCGGAGACGGTGCTTCAGATGGCCTGGGTGCTCGGCGGGGCGCTGGGCGTGCTGTTGCCACCGGTCTACTGGATCGGGTTCACCTCGGTATCGGTACTGCTCGGCTTGGGGATGGCGCAGACCGTGCTGGTCCGGCGCGGATCGTCGCTGATTCCCGGGTTCGGCATGGGCACACCGCCGCGCGAGTATCCGGCCACCCGCCGGGTAGACCAGCAAACCTGACGGCGTGTCGATACCCCTCACGGATCCAGCTCGCGGGCAACGGCCCGCACCACCTCCGCGACGCGCTTGGTATTGCGACGGTCCGGGTAGCGACCCCGGCGCAGGTCCGGCTGCACCCGCGACTCGAGCAACTTGATCATGTCGTCGATCAGGCCATGCAATTCCTCGGCCGGCCGTCGTCGGGCCTCCGCCACCGACGGCGGCGGTTCCAGCAACCGGACAGACAGGGCTTGCGGACCGCGGCGGCCGTCGGCCACCCCGAACTCCACCCGCTGGCCAGCCTTCAGGTCGGTCACCCCGGTTGGTAGCGCGGCAGCCCGCACGTAGACGTCGGCACCACCGTCCTGGGTGACGAAGCCGAAGCCCTTGCCCGCGTCGTACCACTTGACCTTGCCGGTCGGCACTGACCTCACCGTTCCCTCGTGGAGTACCGCCTGCCGGGAGTGCGCGACCAGCAAGCCGAACGCGCCCCGAGCGCACCCGGAACGCGTAGCCCCCACCTTACGACCTCCGGCCACATTTCGGGCGTTCTTTCCTGCCACCTGGATGCTTGTCGCCGTCGTTGGCCGGTCTGGATGGCGACATGGATGCTTATCCGTTATGTACTCACGCGCGGCCGGCGTCCCTGCAACGCCGCGCGGACGGTGTACACCAGACCGCGAGGCGCGCCAAGGTGCTGCGCGGTGACGAAGACCTGTCCAACCTGCAGTGGCGCACCGTGCCACACCCCGTCGTACTCGACGGCGAGTCGGCGCTCCAGGAACGCGAGATCCGCCCAACCGATGAGGCAGCCGCGATGATAGATGCGGTACTGCACCTCGGGACACAAGCCGTCCAGCACAAGGTGCACCCGCATCTGCGACTCCGAATGCGACTCAGCTCACGTTGGCCGCCAACGAGCGCAGCTTCTTCGGTAATCGATCTTGGAGATTGTGATCTGTGCAGTGGCACCGGGCGATCACTGGATGGTCGAAGACATTGAGGACCGCGCGCGCAGCGCCTTGAACCCGTCGATCACCACCAGGATCGATCGGGCAGGTGACATCCAGGCCGCGCTCGCGCAGCCCGACCAGCAGGTCGGTGACCGTTAAATGAACCGCCGGTAGTCTGGAACAGGTGGCTTCTGCATTGCGAGGTAATCCGGTAGTCGACTTAGCGCACGGGGTCGATCCGGGCAGCCGAACCCGGAATTGACGACCCGGATCTTGTCGCACCGAGTCACTCGATGAGCACGATCGGAGGCTGACGTGGTAACCGTGCGGTACTTCGCGGCGGCGCGTGCCGCTGCGGGCCTACCTAGCGAGGACATCGATATCCGCGACGGCGCCACAGTGGCAGATGCGCTGGAAACGATTGCCAGCCGGCATGGGGATCCGCTGCGCAAGGTGTTGGCCGCCTGCAGCTTCCTCGTTGATTCGGTCGCGGTGCGGGACCGCACTACGCCGCTGCGGCCCGGCGCCGAGCTGGACGTCCTGCCGCCGTTTGCCGGCGGCTGAGACCGGCACCGGCCTCCGGACTCACGGGCAGTTGACCCACTCCTCCGAGCCGTCGGTGAACTCCTGTCGCTTCCAGATGGGTAGCTGCAGTTTGACCTCATCGACCAGCGCCGCGCAGGCCGCGAACGCCTCCGCACGGTGAGCCGCTGACACCGCACAGGCCAGCGCAGAGTCGCCGATCGCCAGCGGGCCGATCCGGTGGCTGACGGCCAGCGCCTGTACCTGCGGATGGGTCGCCGCGATCTGGGCCGCCACCCGGGTGATCACGTCTGGAGCGCCGGGATGGCTGGAGTACTCCAACGCGCGGACCTTCCGGCCGTCGTCATGGTCGCGGACGACACCGGAGAAGCTCACCACTGCGCCAGCGTCCGGGCGGGCGACCAAGCGGGCGTGCTCCTCGACGTCGAGCGGGTCCTCGGTGACCGCTGCCCGCAAGACCGCGCCCGAGACCGCGGGCACCGATTCCTCATGGCTGGAAGCAGGGCCAGGGTGAGCACCAGCAGGTTCACCGGTTCCACTCCCGACGTGGTCGGCGCCATGCAGCTGCTCGACGGCGTGATCAAGAACCCCTTCGAGGACCCCCAGGCCGTCCCGTACTCCGCCGGTGGAGCCGGGCAGATTGACCACCAGGGTGCGCCCGGCCACCCCGGCCAGCCCGCGGGACAGCACCGCGGTGGGCACCTGGGGCAATCCAGCGGAACGGATCGCGTCGGCCAATCCGGGCAGGCTCCGGTCCAGCAGCGGCGCTGTGGCCTCCGGTGTGCGATCAGTGGGACTGATCCCGGTACCGCCGGTGGTCAGCACAACGTCGACCGCATCCGCCACCGCCACCGCCACCGCGTCACGTACCGGCGAACCGTCTGGCACCACCACGGGATCCGGGGTCTGGTAGCCACGCTCGGACAGCCAATCAACGATGACTGGACCGGTGCGGTCGGGATACACACCGGCAGCCGCACGGTTGGAAGCCACCACGACCACGGCGCGGCGGGTCGTTGTTGTCATCGGTTCTCCTGACGCGTCCACAGCCCGGTCTTGCCGCCTTCCTTGCGCTCCACCCGCACCGCGTCGAGCACCGCGGCGGGATCGACCGCCTTGACCATGTCGTGCAATGCCAACCCGGCCACAGCGACCGCGGTGAGCGCCTCCATTTCCACACCCGTGCGGTCGGTGGTCCGGACCGTGGCGGTAATCCGAACCTCCGAGCCTGAGGTATGCAGATCAACGGTCACGCCGGACAGCGCGATGGGATGGCACAGCGGGATGAGATCAGGCGTCCGTTTGGCACCCATGATTCCCGCAATGCGTGCGGTCGCCAGCGCATCGCCCTTGGGCAGCTGCTCGGCGCGCAGCAACCGCACCACCTCCTCGGTGGTGCGCAAGATCCCAGAGGCCACCGCCTCCCGTGCGGAAGGCTGCTTATCCGAGACGTCGACCATCCGCGCCGCGCCACGATCATCGACGTGGGTCAGTCGTTGCTGGAAGCTCACGAGTCGATCCTACGGCGAGGTTCATCGATCATCGTGCGCCAGAATGCTCCGTCCGGTGGCTGGGCAGTCCGACGAAGGCGGCAGTAACGACGAAGGGGGCCAGCACGCGATGCGTGCCAGCCCCCTTCGGGATGCGTTGCCCAGGTCAGTGCGTGACTGGGAGGTCTGCCTCCACCGGCTTCGGCTTCGGCGCCTCCTCCTTGGGCTTCTCTTCCTTCTTGCGGTCTTCCCGGCAGCTGGCGGACGAAATCACGACCTCCAGCAACGCGTCACCGTCACCATCGGCCTTGGGCACCAGGTTCGGGTTGAGCGACTGGAGCTTCTTGGCCAGGTCCCCGACGGTCGCCGGACCCGACTCTGTCGGGTTAGCCGGCGCACCAGGTTGAGATGGGTTGGCTGGCGCGCCAGGTTCCTGCGAGTTCTGCGACTTCACCTCTTGCATCGTCGCCGGGACCTTCATGTTCTTGGGCGCAACCTTCTTGAGAAGATCGAGATCCTTCTGCTGGATCACAGTCCCGATATTGTCGCCGGGCAGCAGCTTGACCACGAGAGCATCGACGGTGAGCTTGTCACGGTCCCGATGCTGCCGGTTGAACTCAATGGAGAGGATCGGCGAGAGATCTAGCTCCTGCCCGGTGAATGGATCCTTCGGCAGCGGCGTGCCTTTGTCGCTGGTGCCGCCGATGATCGAGGCATCCCCCTCGCCGTTTTCACAGCGTGCCTCGATGAGGTCGATACTAATCCCGAGCAAATCCACGTCGACAGCCGTCGCCTTGGACCTGAAATCCTGGGCTTTCACCTTGAGCAGCGCGACATGGATCAGCTCCGAATCCGGCCCCGGCACCTCCAGGAGCGCGTCACGATCGTCAGGCGGAGCCTCGACGTACGGAGTTGGGTCGATGGGAAGAAGACCTTCCGCGGCGATCCCGAACGCCGAAGCGGTGGTGTCTTCACCAGCATTACCGGACACAGTCCCCAGCAGCAGGGCCACCACGGCGGTGGCAGCACCGACGCTGGCAGCACTGGCGCCGGCGAGCTTCCTACTGTTCACGTGTGCTGTCCTCTCATTTGTTCAGTTCTCGTCGATGAGCACGAGCGTTCCCAGCGGAACCTCGGTCAACATGTTCAGCGCGTCCGCCGGAACCCGGATGCATCCATCGCTGGAGCGGGTACCGAAGACGTCGGCCGTGGGCCAGGTATGGATCGCGACGGTTCCCGGGCCGCCACCAAAACTGTCCAGC
>DASVWA010000085.1:0-7790 GCA_036389855.1 Pseudonocardiaceae bacterium | reverse complement strand
CCCGCATACTCAACTGCGACTGGTAAGCCAGACCACGATCTGGCTCCGGTTGGACAGGTCGAGCTTGGTGAGGATGTGCTGCACGTGGTTCTGCGCGGTGCGCTCGGAGAGGTAAAGCCGGGCGGCGATTTCCCGGTTGGTCAGGCCCTGCCCCACCAGCTCGGCGACCTCGCGCTCCCTGGGCGTCAACGGCTTGGCTGGCACCTGGCCGAGGCGGTCGGCCAGCTGTTGGGCTCGCGCCGCGAACGGTGGCATGCCCAGGGTCGTGGCTCGGCAGGCGCAGTCGGCGGCCAACGAATGGGCCCGTGCCGCATCACCGTCCCCGGCCCGGCGGGCCAGCGCCACGGCGAGCTCGAACAGCGCCTCGACGTGGTAACCAGCCGCCCCGTTCGCCGCGCACGCCTGCCGTGCATGGTCGAGCTCGGCGACGGCGTCATCGAGCAGTCCGAGGTGCCGGGCCGCGATACCGAGGTAGAGCTCAACCGGCCCGAGGTAGCCCGCGGCGCCCGCCCCGCCCGCGACATGGTGGCCGCGGTAACGGGCCAGCAGGCCGCGCAGCGCCGCGACATCCTCGGCAGCGTCGATAGCCGCGGCGACCATGATGCCGAGCGCGTAGCTAACGGTCGCCCCGTGCGTGGTCGGCTGCCACTGGGCGACCGGCCCCAGCGCTCGGTAGAGCCTGGCCGCCTCGGCTCGCCGATCGGCTGAGATCAGCACATAAGCCGGCGAGAGCGAGTAAATGGCACCGAAGGCCGGGAAGTAGTTTCGGGCGCCGACAGGTCCGTCGAGGCCGTAGGCCCTCGCCGCGCCGCTGGCCTCGGGACCGATGTGGTAGCCCGTCATTGCCAACACCGCGTCCCGGACCCACGCCGAGAGCGGGATCAGCTCGGTGAAGCCCTCGTGGGCCAGCCGGATGGCGTCGGCGAATCGTGCCTGGGCCTGGGCATGCGTTGCCTGGCAGCGCAGCAGTTGCCAGCGCGCGACCGGTCCGCCCACCTCGCCGGCGCACCAGGCCAGGTGATTGAGCTCCCGGCCGACACCGGTGAGGTCACCGCGCTGCAACATCACGTCGATCCGCCACAGGTAGGCCCACATCTGGGTCTCGGGGTCGGAGACTTCCCGGCCGATCTCCAGCAGCTGCGCGGCCAGCTCAAACCGTTCGTCGGTCCCATCCGGATCGCAGCGCACGAGCTGGCGGGCTCGTAACGTCGCTATGGCTGCGGCCCGATCGTCGCACTGGTTGGCCACGGCCAGTGCCTGCTCGCTGGCCCGCGCGGCGGCATCGACGTCATCGAGGTAGATGCATGCGCGGGCCAGGCCGGCCGCCACCCTGGCACGCAGTGAGGTGGCCTGCGGACCGAGCTCCCGCAGGACCTCCTCACACAGCCGCCTGACTAGCCGATCAGCATCGGCGCCGTCGCCACCTTCCAAGATCAGGGCTGCCTCGGCTATGAGGTCGGGCCGCGCCATCGAACGCGCGAGATCGGCTGCAGTGCGGCAGGTGTGCAGCCGGCCGACATGATCCCCAGACAGGCTCTGCGCGGCGCCGAGCGCGAGCAGCAGCTGGCAACGGTCGAGATCGTCGAGCTCGCCGCCGCCGATATCGAGTGCGAGCCGGTAAAGCCGGACGCCCTCCTCGTAGGCCAGCCGGCTGACCGCCTCACCCGCGGCCCGCCGGATCCACTCGGTAGCGCGGTCCCGCTCGCCCAGAACGGCCGCCGACGCCCAGTGCCGTGCGAGATTCGACAGATGCGGCTCGAGACCACCGGTATACAGCTCCTCCACAGCCTCAGCCGCCGACCGGTGCAGCTGCACCCGCTCGGCTCTGCCCAGACCGGTCTCGATCGCGTCCCGAATCAAGACGTGCACGAAACGATGCCCGCCGGGCGTTGTGGTGGACTCGACCAGGCCGGCGGCCGCTGCCTCGTCGAGCTGGCCCAGGCAGCCCAGCACAGGCTCGCCCACCATCCGGGCGACCACCTCGACGGAGAACTCCCGGCCAACGATCGACGCCGCACGCAGCAACCGCACGGACTTTGGCGGAAGCCGTTCCAGCCGTTCGTTGATCGTCTGCCGCACGCTCAGTGGGACCGGGATCATCGACGCGGCTGGGCCTGCGTCGGCGATCGCCCAGCCCATTTCCCCTACGAAGAAGGGGTTGCCATCGGTGACCGCGTGCACCCGCTGGACCTGTGCCGGTGTGACGTCGCGCCCAACCAGTGCGGCAAGCTGCTTACCGACGGCCGCAGCGGCCAAGCCGCGCAGATCGATCCCCCGGGTGACCGGTTCCCGAGCAACTCCCGTGACGAGGACCTCGGGCACGGGTTCAGTGTCGCGGTGGTTCACCATCACCAGCAGCCGCTGGCGAGCCATCGAGCGCACCACATGGTGCAGCAGCCGCAACGAGCCGTAATCCGCCCGGTGCGCGTCGTCGAGCACGACGACCCACGGTGCGCTCACGGTGATTTCGCTCAGCAGCCGGGCCACCGCGTCAAACAGGCGAAACCGGTCCTCGCTCGTCGAGCCGCTGCCACCCCAATCGCCGCCTGGAGCGTCGAACACCTCGGGTGCAAGCCGCACGAGGTCGTGGATCACCCCGAGCTCATCGGCGATCTTGACGACGTCGACGCTGGCGGACACCGCGCGCAGCACCTGCCGCCACGGCCAGTACGGAGGCGCGCCGCTCGACTCCGCCGCCGGCCCCCACGCCGCTGGCACGCCCCGCGCCGCCGCCAGCTCGGTCAACTCCTCCGCCATCCGCGTCTTGCCAATGCCCGGCTCACCCCGGCACAGCACGACACGCGGATGTGCTGCAAGAGCCGACTCGAGGTGCTCTACGAGCGCGGCCAGCTCCCCTTCTCGACCAACCAACTCGGTGCGCATCAGCGGCCACGCCTCCTCGGCAACGTAGCTGGCGTGGAGCCGCTAGAGCAGGACGGGAATCATCCCGAACTGTAATGCCCGGCACGAATAGCGAACAGGGGGAATATGAAGTCCTGGCCGTGGTCCTTCTGATTGACCACGGTCCACACTGCAACCCGGAACTGCTCCGACTACGGCGCGCCGAGTACGCAGAGCGAATTCACCGGCAGACGTCGTCCACGCGCAGCCCTGACCGAAACTCTGGTGGAAGACCTTCTTCAACGCACTAGCGCCGCGGTTCCGCGATCAACGGTCAAGCGGAAGACCTTGCGAGGCCGAGGCTGGAGTCTTTGCCGCAAGGATTCGGTAATCAGCTCGGCGAGCGTCAGAGTCGACCCCCTCAAGGTCGACAGGATCGAGCCGTACCCGTCGTAGTCGGCGTGGTGTAGAGCGCCGGATCGCCGGAGGCAAGCAGCGCCGCCTTCTCGTCCAGGTCGCACATCAGCACCAGGCCAGGCCGCCTCCTCGACCTCGGGCAGCGCCTCGGCGATCGTCCCACGTCGGCACCCTCGATCGCTTCCTCGAGCTGGAGTACGCCATCTGGCGGCTCCCAGGGCCTGTTGATCGCGCCGCTGGATCCCGAGCATCCGCCCGTCGTCGCGCACGATCACGGCAACCACGCTCACCGAGCGCCGTGCGGAAGCCACGACGGCGACCATCCCCTACGAGGGTCGGTTCTACCAGCCGTCTACAGGCTGGAGGGAGCGAAGAGCTCGGGACGGTTGACCGCACTACGACCCGGGTCACGTATTCCGGGCACCAACCCAGCTCACGGGCGGCCGCCTGGGCGCGCTCGCTACCGTCCGGGTGCAGTCGCGCCCAGGTCATGAAGTGGATGCCGCGTGCCTTGCCGGCCAGCAACTCCAGGTAGGAGACCAGTGCCCGGGTGGCGAAACACCAGGACAGGAACGGCCAGGTCCCTAGCCGGCAGGCCTCGACGAGCGGATCGGCTACTGGGCGCGTCATCCACACCTGCAAGTCCGGGTGGATGGCAAGCAGCTGCTCGGTCCCGCGTCGGCGCAGGTACTTCGCCTGAGCGCGGCAGGACAGGCTGGCGACGAACAGGTCGTGCTCGGCAAGCAGCCACTTCGGTTCGGGTGTCCTGCCCTTCGGTGCGTCGGCCGCTGCCGGATCGAAGAGCCAGGTTGGTCAGGTCCGCGGAATACTGACCGGCTCAGCCAGGCGCGGCCGAGCCGTTGACGCCAAGGGAACTTGAGGTCGCCGAGCTGCTGACGCAGGGGCTGACCAACCGGGAGCTTGACCTGTCGAACCGCAGCCAGATCGGGTCTGGTTCACCAGCCGCAGTTGAGTATGCGGCTGAGTAATTCGGCGGACGCCGCCACACCGCGCGCCTCACTACCGTGCACGAAGAATCGGTCAGGTGCGTGGAGGGACGAATACGATGAACGTTATCGGCTTCAGCCGAGAAAAACGCCGGTTGGCTTCGATCACACCGGTTGTCTCGGCTCGGCCTGCTTGTTGCCGGTAGCGGATACAGCCATCGAGCCTTGGCTCGTCGATATGTCGTTTTCTGTTGGAAGGAGTTCCCTTCGTCCGCCCGCAGCCGGCACTGCACAACGTGCAGTAACGACACCGCCCACGCGAGCGCAAAGGTGCCAACAAGCTGGCACTGCTCATGTCCAGTGCGTGACAGCGGGCCGGGGTGACGGGCGAGAAAATCTCGGTTGCTGGGGCAACGCACGCGGGTGGCGGCCCACGCAGCACAGCGACCGTCGCTATCAAGATTGTCAACAATCGCCAATGAATGCTACATTTCACTAGTTAGGAACAGGAGACAGGCAATGGACGTCAAGGAGATCGTTAAGAGGTTTTACGACAACTGGAACAAGAAGGACAAGGAAGCGTACCTTGCAGACTGTAGCGACAGCTTGGAGATCACCGCACCGGGCGGATTGCTCCTGCGGGGTCTGTCCGGGGCCGAGATGTACTGGGAGGGCTGGTGTGGCGCCTTCCCGGATAATCAGCAGATCATGCCCACTATCGTCGGAGTCGGTGACCAAGCCGCCGCCGAAGGCGTTTTTGAGGGAACCCACACCGGCACTCTGCATGCCCCGGACGGCACCGAGATCTCGCCGACTGACCGTCACATTTCAGGACAATTCAGCGAATTCTTTGTCGTCCGCGACGACAAGATCGTCTCTGTCCACCTGTACTATGACCAGCTCGACCTGCTCACCCAACTCGGCTTGATGCCGACATCAGACGCCGCCTAGAGATTAAATCCTATGCAGAAATCTTTTAAAGAGGCCGGAGCTCCGGCGTGTCGTAACCAGTAGGGCAATGGTCCCTCCGGGGTGAAGACCATTGGACTAGCCTTCAATTCTTTCCTTCGAAGCGTTGCGTTGGTGAGTGTAAACAGGCTCAACGCGGTGAGTTGGCCGATCAGACAGCGAGGGCTAGTTCGACGAAGACCACTCGTACTCGGTGCCGTGGGTCGACGTCAACGCCGAGTTCTTATGGCCGTTGTCCTAGGATCTATACGAAGGGAATGACCGCGTTGATCACTCGTGCTGCGCGGAACCCTTCCAGGCACGCATCGACCGCCCAGCCGGGCCCCTCAGGAGTCCTGTCGGGAACTGCTGGGCCCGCCACGTGCCGAACGCGTAGTGCACGAACAGGTTTGCCAACACCCCTACGTAGGGGATCCCGGAGGGTCCACCTCCATCACCTGTGCGAGTGACGGGAACCAGCACGCTTGGGAGCTGGCTGGTCCCCGGGCGCGCATTCACCAGGGGCGTACACCGGGTGCTTTAGGTCCACTGGCGGACAGCGTTGACTCTCACCGAATGATCATGGGCAGGCTCAACAGTCCGCTTGGGTGCCGCCGACTCACCTTCGACGATCGCGCTGTGGTTCAGACGGAGATCAGTGACAGTTGGTGGTGCCGCTGTCGCTGTAGGTTTTGCCCGCTTCGGGGACGAATTGCCAGTCGTAGCTGTTGGCGTGCAGGATGAGCTTGAGCACGCCGTAGGTGTCGCTGTTGCGGGCTTGGCTGTTGGGTTGGATGGTGTCGAAACTGTAGTGGCTGGCGCCGCCCATTCCCGCGACGAAGTGCCGGATACCGCGAGCGTTGTCAAGCTGACCGCTGGGGTTCATCGGCGCGAACCGCTCGTACTGGTGGTTGTGGCCGGCCACAATCACCTCGGCGTTGTTGTCGTACAGCGCCTGGACCAGCGGTCCGGTCGCGGTGTTGGGTGCGTGGTTGGCGCCTGAGGTGAATCGCGGCTGGTGCCAGTAGGCGATGGTGCATGGCTTGGTGCTGGGTGCTGGCCGCGAGGTCGTTGCACAGCCACTGCTCCTGCGCCGAGCCCACGGCCATGCTGATTTCGGAATCCAACGACACCACGTGCCAGTTGCCGAGATCGTAGGAGTAGTAGCCCCGACCGGCTGGGCCAGCGCTGGTGCTGAAGTAGCTGAAGTAACCGGAGGCGCCCGAGGTGTGGTAGTCGTGGTTGCCGGGTGAGGGTCGGGTACGGGCGTTGTGCCTGCCCCACGTCGGCTTGTAGTAGGTGTTGAACTGCGACAATGTGCCGTCGGGGTAGGCGTTGTCCCCCTGCGGTGAACACCGTTCCGGAGATGTTGTCGAGGAGTGCGGCGGTCGCGCTGTCGCCCAAGCCGGAGCTAGCAATGTCACCGGCGCCGACCAACACTGGGTCACTCGAGGGGTCACTCGACGGCGGTGGAGTGGGGGGCGGGCTGGGTGAGGTGCTGGTGGTGATCACCACCTGGGGTGCGTCCGCGCCGCTTTTCCGGGAGTTGTAGTAGGCCCCGTCGGAGCTGGTCGAGATAGCCCCGATGCTGTAGGTGCCGTTCCCGGTGACCAGCGAGGTCACGTTGATCTCGTACCAGGTGTTTCTAGTCACTGAGCCGAGGCTGCCCAGCGTGACGCCGTCAATGGCAGGTTGGTTATTCCATGTCGTGCCGGTCTCCGACCAGGTCGTGTTGGTCATCGACTTGAACACACCACCGTTGTTGCTGCCCGCGTCCCCATCGATCGTGCGGATCCGGAGTGTGGCGTTGGTTATCGGTTGGGTCAGCCCGCTTACGGTGAACTTCAGAAAGCTACGGCGGACCGGGGAGTTGCCCACCACAAACTGTGTAGAGGTGCCGTAGTTTGTCGAGGGGGTATTGTCCTGGACATAGCCGTCTGCGACGGGGCTGAGGGTCGTAGTCGCCCCGGACGTGGCGGGGACTTGCCCCGATAACGCGACCACGGTGATGGTGGCTGCGCTGAGTACGCCGATGGCGGCCGTTATGCGGGCGGCCTGGCGACTGAACATGCGAAACCCCTTCACTTGCCTAGGACGAGGGCGCCACGCAGGCAGTGTTGCGTTGGCCGATTGCTGGCCGGCAGGCTCAGCTGTGGCGGTGCTGCGTTTAGATGGTGAACGCAAGCTCGGCGAAGGCCGCCGGAAGCCGGTGTTGGATCGACATCCATACCGAACTCGTAGTGGCCTCGGCAAAGGTTCTGGACGAGGGCATGTCCCACGCTGGTTACTCGCGCTGAGCGCAGCCGTTTGAGCCCGCGCATCGGCCGAAGTCAGGATTTCAGCCGGCCGTGGTCTGCTTCGATTGAGTTGTTCGTGTACTGCTCGGTGATGCGACAGGCGGCGGGCAGCAGCTCGTTGACCACGCGCGGGTAGGTGGGCACACGGTCGGTGTTCACCTCGGTCGGTGAGGGGCCGTACTCGAGGCTGGAGAAGCCGATCCATACGGTGCGCCGCACGCATACGCCACCTCGGCATCGGCGGCCCCTCCCACCAGGGAGACCTCATCCGTCAACGCAACAGGCCCGTTAGGGATTCGAGTCCCTTTGAGCGCGCATTTCGCTACACTGGCTTGTTCCA
>DASVWA010000084.1:0-2304 GCA_036389855.1 Pseudonocardiaceae bacterium | reverse complement strand
GGCGCCCGCGGTTGCCGACGTCCGCGACCAGCTGGCCCGCCTGATCCGGCCCGGCTTCGTGACCGCGACGGGCGCGCAGCGGTTACCCGACCTCACTCGCTACCTGCAGGCCATCGAGCGCAGGCTGGACAAGCTGCCCCGCGATCCGGATCGTGACCGGAACTGGATGCATCGGGTCCAGACCGTCGTGCAGGCGTATCAGCAGCTGCGCGAGCAGGTCGGTGACGGGCCGCAGCTGCAGCAAATCTGCTGGATGATCGAAGAGCTGCGGGTCAGCTACTTCGCCCAGGAGCTGCGTACCCCGTACCCGGTGTCGGACAAGCGGATCTATCAGGCGATGGACGAGCTGGCCGGCTGACTCAGTCAGCGCAGCCGCATGTGCAGCCGGACCGTGGTGCCGGTGCCGATCTGGCCGGTGGGCATCTCGACCAGGTCGCACAGTGCGTTGACCAAGATCAGCCCACGGCCATGCGATTTTCCCTCAGCGGGCGGCATCCGGCCGACCAAACGGTCGTGCAGCTGCCCGCTGTCGGTGATCTGGCAGACCAGGCTATCGGTGTCCGGATCCTGCCACAGGGCCAGCACACCCGCCGCATGGGTGTGCTGCAGGGTGTTCGTGGCGACCTCGTCGACCGCCAGGCACAGATCGGACACCCGCTGGGCGTCCAGCCCGGCTCGCAACGCCAGGCCTTCAACGAACTGCCGGATGGCGTGCAGGTCGGTCAGGGAGGAGAAGACTCGCATGTCACCCCACCACTCCGGGGGGTCGGGCAACATGCGGAGGCTTGCGTCGGCGATGGCCCGAGGATCGGCATAGTCGGGGCTGATCTCTCGCTGTCCCCCCGCGACCAGCCCCGGATGGGTTCGCCGAGCGTCGTTGAGCACCGTGGCGTCGAGTCTCTGACGGTCGTACGGGCACAGAATGGTGGCCTGCTGGCCCGCCAGGGCGACGTTGAGGAGGGCTTCGTGTTGCAACGCGGCACGGTATTCGGCGGCGGACCGGCCTGGCCAGATCGGTTCGCCCACGATGCGTACCCGACCCGCCGAGTGCTGGCGGGCAAACGCGTAGAACACGGTGGGAATGATCCGGCCGGGATTGCGACCCGCCTCGGCCATGTCCACGAACCGGACCCGCTCAGCGTCGGGGCCCAGGACCGAGCGCAGCACGTCGAGGTGTGAACCTGGGACCGCGACCAGGGCCGGTTCGGCCAACGCGAACCCGTCCCGAACGAAGCGCGCGATGCCGGTGGCGAAGTCCTGCTCGTCGAGGTAGAACAGCGCCTCGTGCACTAGCCCGGTGCGCTCGGGCTGCGCAACGCTCACGGGCTGACTCGCCACGCTCATACGCTCGACCTCCGTCCCTCTATGGCGCAGAGGGTACAACTGTTCGTTGCGCTGAACATGTGAAAACTTCACTCATCGGTGAGCGCTCGACCTGATACTGCGGTACGTAGGTATCCATATGCGCTCAGCGAGTGAGTAGCGAGTTGCCGGCGCAGTTTAGCAAGTTCGCTGAACTACGGTGCCCACCGCCGGCGGCGTGGCCCAACTGGAGAAGCACCAGCAGGAGGAGTGCAGCGGGAGGAGCATCGGCACATGCGTCGTCGGTTGTTCGAAGCTGAGCATGACGCGTTCCGGGACAGCGTCCGGACCTTCGTGGCCAAGGAGGTGTTGCCACACTGCGCGGAGTGGGAAGCCCAGGGCATCGTGCCCCGGGAGCTGTTCCTGCGAGCCGGGTCCAGCGGCTTCCTCGGTATGGCTGTCCCGGAGGAGTTCGGCGGCGGGGGGGTGGCTGACTTCCGGTTCAACGCGGTGCTGGGCGAGGAGGTCATGCACCCTGGAGCGGCGGCGGCGGGGCTCGGACTGACTCTGCACAACGACATCTGCTTGCCCTACTTCCTCGATCTCGCCACCCAGGAGCAGCAGCGGCGGTGGCTGCCCGGGATCGCCGCCGGCGAGCTGATCACGGCGATTGCGATGACAGAGCCGGGAATGGGCTCCGATCTGGCGAGCATGGCCACCACGGCGGTGCGCCGATCGGACCACTATCTGGTCAACGGGGCGAAGACATTCATCACCAACGGCATCAACGCCGATCTGGTCATTACTGCAGTGAAAACCGATCCGCAGCAGCGGCATCAGGGGATAAGTCTGATCGTGCTGGAACGCGGAATGGACGGTTTCGAGCGCGGTCGCAACCTCGCCAAGTTGGGTCAGCATTCTCAGGACACCGCCGAATTGTTCTTCCGCGACGTCAAGGTGCCGATCACCAACCTGCTCGGTGAGCCGGGCCGCGGGTTCGCT
>DASVWA010000083.1:0-10075 GCA_036389855.1 Pseudonocardiaceae bacterium | reverse complement strand
ATGTCGTCGTGCCGTGCAGCTACGACATGGAGGTCACCGCAGGTAAATACTTCCACGCACTGGAGGATGGGGAGATCCCGTTTATTCTCCTGTTCAGTGGGACCATATTCGGTGACGGCGAGAAGGGGATGTGGGTTGAGCAGATCCCGTGGCACGCCGAGACCAACTACCGGATGCCGGTAGCGGTGTGGCGCGAGATGATGGATGTTCACTTCCCCCACAGTGGGTGGCTGCGGCTGCGCCGTGACACGATCGACGCGCTCGCCGAGTTTCGGGCCACTCATGCCTTGCCCACATGGGACGACGCCGTGATGGCTGTGCTGGATGCGGCCCGGGAACGCGCAGCGGAAGGGGGATCATGACGGCCCCGATGGATATCGCCCGTGAGATCGCCGACGCCGTCCTTTACGAGGGTTACCTGCTGTATCCCTACCGGGCGTCATCACGCAAGAACCAGGTCCGCTGGCAGTGGGGAGTGCTGGTGCCCCCGGCCTATGCCGCCGCCGGGCACGGTGAGCACGCCACCTCGCACAGCGAGTGCCTGCTGGAGCCCGGCATTGACCCGGTACTGCATATCCGGCTGCGGTTCCTGCAGTTGCAGCATCGCAGCGGTGCGGACGGGCCGGTGCCCGAGTTCGACGAGGCAGTGGAACACGAGATCGACTCGGAGCTGCCGGTCTCGGAGCTCCTGGACACCGAGCGGGTGGTTGCGGTGACCGTCCCCGGTGGCACCGAGACCACAGACGGCGTTACCCGGCAGCGCTGGCCGCTGGAAGGCGAAGTTCGGCTGTCCGCGCGGCGGCTGGAGGGTCCGTATGGCCTGTTGCAGCTCACCATCGAGGTGGTCAACACCGCGCAGTGGGCCGATCCAGAGGCCGGTCGGCACCTGGCGCTGCGGCATTCGTTGATCGCCGCACACACGGTGCTTGCGGTGACCGACGGCGAATTCATCTCCTTGATCGACCCACCGCAGTGGGCCAAACCCGCCGTCGAAGCCTGCCGCAACGAACGCACTTGGCCGGTGATGATTGGCGATGCTGGGCGCCGCGACGTGATCCTGGTCTCGCCGATCATCCTCTACGACTACCCGACGATTGCGCCGGAGAGTCCAGGCGATCTGTTCGATGGCACCGAGATCGACGAGATTCTCACCCTACGCACGATGACGCTCACCGATGAGGAGAAGGCCGAGGCACGGGCCACTGACGATCGGGTCCGCAAGCTGATGGATCGGGTCGACTCGATGCCTCCGGAGATGCTCGACAAGCTGCACGGCGCCATCCGCTATCTCGGCGAGACCCCGGGTACCCGAAAGGAGCCGGACTCGATCGAGACCCTCACCACCCCAGGTACGCCGTGGTGGGACCCTGCCGCAGACGCCTCAGTGGACCCGGACACCGACAGCGTGGTCATCGCCGGAGTGGAGATCGCCAAGGGCAGCCGGGTGGTACTGAACCCGGGGTTTCGCCGGACCGACGCCCAGGACATGTTCCTTGCTGGACGCACCGCCACCGTCGCCGCGGTGTTGCGCGATGTCGACGGCAACACTCATGTCGCAGTCACCATCGACGATGATCCGGGCGCCGAGATCTCGGCCTTGCACGGTCGTTTCCGTTACTTCGCCCCTGAGGAGCTCGCGCCGCTGGCAACCCAGCAAGAATCCCAGTCAGGACCACAGTCATGACCACGATGGTGGCCGGCATTGGCAACATCTTCCTCGGCGACGACGCGTTCGGCGTGGAGCTGGCTCGCCGGCTCATCGCCGAGGCGCTGCCTGAGGGGGTGCAGGTCACTGATTACGGGATTCGTGGGATGCATCTGGCCTACGACCTCATGGACATGGTCCCAGACACCACGATCCTGCTCGACGCCGTCTCTCGCGGCGGGGAGCCAGGAACCATCTATGTGCTCGAGATCGGGCATGGTGACGTGCCAGACATCGAGCCGTCAGCTGTCGACGCGCACGGGATGACTCCCGACGCGGTACTCGCGCTGCTGGAAAACCTCGGCGGCAGGGCGGGGCGGACTTTACTGGTCGGTTGTGAGCCGGCCAACACCGAGGAAGGTATCGGGCTGTCCACGACCGTCGCCGCAGCCGTCGACAGGGCGGTGGGAGTAGTTTTGGACTTGCTCACTGACAAGGAAGGAAGTGAAAGCGATGTTCAGTCTGGTGCGCCGGCTGCTATTCTGGGGATCAGTGATCGGCCTGGCTAGTGTGGCGGTACAGGTTTCCAAGGACGTGGCTCGCTATAAGCAAATCAGCGACATGTGATTTCAATCCCACCACGGAGGTAAAAGCCCATGTGCCTCGGCATCCCGGGCGAAGTGATCGAGATCCTGCCTGACCAGCCCGATCTGGCTCAGGTCTCCGTCAGCGGGGTCAAGCGTGCGATCAACATCGGCCTGCTGACTGATGACCCGCCTGTTCCCGGCGACTGGATTCTGATTCACGTCGGTTTCGCGCTGTCTAAGATCGATGAGCAGGAGGCCAAGGCCGCGATGGACTTCTTGATAGGCATCGGAGAGGCCTATGAAGAAGAGATCGCCGCCTTGCTCGAATCGCGGATTGACGAAAGGCAGTGAGCGGTATGCGGTTCGTCGATGAGTACCGGGATGCCGAGAAGGCTCGTGCACTGGCCACTAAGATTGCGGCGTTGTGCGAGCCCGGGCGACACTACAAGTTCATGGAAGTCTGTGGTGGGCACACGCACACCATCTACAAGCACGGGCTGGAGGACTACCTCCCAGAGTCGGTCAGCCTGGTACACGGGCCTGGGTGCCCGGTGTGCGTGATCCCGATGGGCCGGGTGGACGACGCGATCGCGCTGGCCGAGCAGCCAGATGTGATCATGACGTCCTTCGGCGACATGATGCGGGTGCCCGGCGGGCGCGGGTCATTCTTCGACTCCTCGGCTGCCGGCACCGACATCCGGATGGTCTATTCGCCGCTCGACGCGCTGAAGATTGCCCGGCAGAACCCGGACAAGCATGTGATCTTCATGGCGATCGGGATGGAGACTACCACGCCGTCTACCGCGATGACCGTGCTGCGGGCTGCGTCTGAGGGCATCGAGAACTTCTCGATTTTCTGTAACCATGTCATGATCGTCCCGGCAATCAAGGCCATCCTGGACTCCCCCGACCTGCGGCTGGATGGATTCATCGGTCCGGGCCACGTCTCGACCGTCATCGGCTGCCGGCCCTATGAGTTCATCGCCTCCGAGTACGGCAAGCCGCTGGTCACGGCGGGGTTCGAGCCGCTGGACATCCTGCAGTCGGTCTACATGCTGCTGCAGCAGCTGGCCGAGGGCCGCTGCGAGGTGGAGAACCAGTACTCCCGCGTGGTGCCGTGGGATGGCAACACGGTGGCCCTGCGCGCGGTCAACGAAGTGATGGAGCTGCGGCCCTTCTTCGAATGGCGTGGGCTTGGTTTCATCTCGCACTCGGCTCTGCGGGTGCGGGAGCGTTACGCGGCTTTCGACGCGGAGCGGCACTTCGAGCTACCTGGCGTTCGAGTAGCCGACCCGAAGGCGTGTCAATGCGGTGAGGTGCTCAAGGGCGTGCTCAAGCCCTGGGAGTGCAAGGTGTTCGGCACCGCGTGCACACCTGAGATGCCGATCGGCACCTGCATGGTCTCCTCCGAGGGAGCCTGTGCGGCGTACTACAACTTCGGCCGGTTCACCCGAGAGCGGGTCCGTGAGGCTACTGAGGTACATCAGATAGAGATGCACAAGGTCAAGGCGAGCCGGGTATGACCCAGTACCAGGACACCACCCAGCAGCACCGGGCGGACAGGGCGCAGGCATCCGTTGCCGAGCACGCCGCCGGGCAGCCTGGGCATGCCCCGGCCGGGACAGAGCACACCGGCCGGGAGCAGTTGGTGTTGGAACGCATCGAGCGCGCCCGGCGGGCCCGGCCCCGGGTGCGCGAGAAGCTCATCACGCTCGCGCACGGCGCTGGCGGCAAGGCCACCCAGTCGCTGATCGAGGCGGTCTTCCTGGACGCTTTCCGCAATCCCCAGCTGGAGCCGCTTGAAGACGCCGCGACGCTGGTCGCCGGTGATGCGCGGCTGGCTTTCACCACGGATTCCTATGTGGTGTCGCCGCTGTTCTTCCCGGGTGGTGACATCGGCGACCTTGCCGTCAACGGCACAGTCAACGATCTGGCCGTCTCCGGGGCACGGCCAGCTCATCTGTCCACGGGTTTCATTCTGGAAGAGGGCTTTCCGGTCGAGGACCTGCGGCGGATCGTGGCGTCGATGGCCGCGGCCGCTACGGCGGCTGGGGTCTCGATCGTCACCGGCGACACCAAGGTCGTGCAGCGGGGCAAGGGCGATGGCTGCTACATCAACACCGCCGGGGTGGGGTTGCTCACCGATAACCTGACCCTCGGGGTGGCCACTGCCCGTCCCGGTGACGCAGTGATCGTCTCAGGCCCGGTGGGCGACCACGGTATGACCATCATGCTGGCGCGCGGTGAGCTGGACCTCGAGGCCGACCTGGTCTCTGACACCGCGCCGGTGCATGGCCTGGTGCGGGGGCTGCTCGACGCGGTGGGTCCAGACGTCCGGGCGATGCGCGACGCCACGCGTGGTGGCGTTGCGACCATCCTCAACGAAGTGGCCACGGCTGCGGGCGTTGCCGTGGTGGTCGAGGAGGAGGCAGTCCCGGTACGCCCAGAGGTCCGTGGGGCCTGCGAGCTGTTGGGCATCGACCCGCTCTACGTCGCCTGCGAGGGACGGATCGTGGTGATCGTCGATCCCAGTGCGGCCGACGCCGCAGTGGCCGCGCTGCAGGCCCATCCGCTCGGCGCCGGGGCCACGGTGGTCGGTCGGGTAGCCGACGATCCGCCGGGGCTGGTGCTGCTCAAGACGGGATTCGGGGGCACCCGGATCATTGACCTGCTGGTCGGCGACCCGCTGCCGCGGATCTGCTGAGCGCGTTGTCGGGGAGGTCCGCTGAACCGGAATGAGTTGATCACTGAGATCATGGCTGATTGGCCCGAATCCGGTGAGCTCGTATACATCGAGCGTCGGGGCGACAGTTACACGTTGCGACGCGTCGGCGCCGATGGAGTCGTTCCCGTGCCGGCGCCGGGTGAGTCGCTGCCTGATGCCTGGATTTACTACGGCGGGTGGCAGGCACAGCATCGCAACGACGCGTCGGCGTTCTTCGAGGACCTGTTTGCCGAGATGGAAGCAGCGGCCGGGGGTCCTGATCGTTGCCGCTGGTCAGCGGATGACCCCTGGCCGCACGCGCATTAAGTCACGGCACTGCATTAAGTTACGGCTGAGTTGAGGTGCGATGGCCTACCGCATCCACGCGTCTGACCGGACGGCGTTCAAGTCCTGCCGCCGACAATGGGATCTTAGCTCGCCCAACCGGCAGAACCTCGAACCGATCTCCCCCCGGTCGGGTCCGTTCGACCTGAACCAGGCGCTGCGTGATGCGCTTGCGGTGTACTACTTCCCCGGGATGTGGGAGTGGGACAGGGCGATCGTGCAACCGCTCGTGCATCAAGCTCTGGAACGGTCGGTGCGCGGCCAATCCGATCCTGCGGTCGGCAGGGGGGCCGACGAACAGGCGGCGGCGCTGGCCAAGGGACATGCGCTGCTCGACGCCTATGTGACATGGGCCTCGACGGTAGATCACTTCACCCCGATTCGCGTCGAGACCGACTTCGAGGTGAACGTTCCGGACCCGGCAGCGCCCGACACTGCCCTGCTGACTCCGGACGGGCAGGAGGTCCGCTATTGCGATCGGGTCGATCTGCTCGCCATCGATTCCGATGACGCCTACTGGGTGATCCAGCACCGGCTGGTCACTGACGGCTGGAGCGACCACGACGCCCTGCAGCTCGACGAGCGGACGATCGCCTGGTGTTGGGCGTGGCCGCTGTTCTACCTCGGGATGCAGATTACGGGCACAATCTACAATGAGATCCGCGCCGACGCCGGCGAGCCGGAAACGGGCGCGCCGGGCACCGTAGTCCCGCAACAAGCGCGGTATCAGCAGGTGCATCACCGGCGGATGTACGCCCGTAGCAGCACTGTCCCTGGCGAACGCCTGCATGCCGAGGGCACCGAGGTGTTCCGCCGTACCCGAATCCGGCGCGACGAGGCCGAGCTGGCGGTCGCCGGCGCAGGCCTGGCCGCTGAGGCACGCACCGCTACCAGTGCGGGCCTCGATCTCTATCCCAACCCAGAGCCTGGGATCTGCGCACGCTGCTCCTACCGCTCCCCCTGCCTGGCGCTGAACCAGGGTGACGACGCCACCACCGAGCTGTTGCAGTCCTACCGGCCCCGCCCTGCGGAGCCCGTTCAGGAGGGGCGGCTGGGTGGTGTGACGTGGTCGATGAACCGTGGTGCGGCGCCACCCCGGTGGACTCTCAATTCCTGATGCCGCCCCGGACCTGCCGTCCGGGACCGACCATGCCCGCGTTCTGGATGCAGACGCGGTTTTCGGAGGGTCGATTACAGCGTTCTGCATCCAGAACGCAGTTGTGCGGCGGCGACAGCGACTTGGCCGAGGCTGATTCCGCCGTCGTTGGGGGGCACGTGGCAGTGGGTGAGGACCCGAAATCCGGCCCTTTCCAGGCCGGCCACGGTGCGTTCGAGCAACAGGATGTTCTGAAACACGCCGCCGGACAGCGCAGCCGCGCTCACTCCAGCCGTTTCCCGCAGCATTACGCAGACCCGGACGACCGCGTCGGCGACGCCGTGGTGGAACCGGGTGGCGATCACCTCCCGAGGCACCCCGGCTTGCAGGTCGGCCACTACGGCGCGGACCAGGTCCGCGCCGTGCAGTTGCAGCGCCGGCCCCTCGGTCACCGCCGCCGGATAGCTGCCCTGCTCGGCGCGGTCGGCCCGCTGCTCGAGCTCCACCGCGGCCTGGCCTTCGTAGTTGATCGAGTCCCGGACTCCGAGGATCGCTGCCACGGCGTCGAACAGCCGTCCTGCACTGGATGTCAGCGGTGCGTTCACTCCGCGGTCTGCCATCGCCAGCACGGCATCCCACTGCTCGGCGTTGCGCCGCACCAGCTCCTCGGGCGCTTCTGAGCCCAGGTAGGCAGCGGCCATCCGCCAGGGTTGTCGGATGGCCGTGGCGCCGCCGGGCAGCGGGACCGGGACCAGATGCGCCAACCGCTGAAAATCGGTCAGATCGGCTAGCAGGAACTCGCCGCCCCACAAGGTGCCGTCGCTGCCGTAACCCAGCCCGTCGAAGGCCACTCCCAGCACCGGACCGGC
Source organism: Pseudonocardiaceae bacterium (assembly GCA_036389855.1). Taxonomy (GTDB): domain Bacteria; phylum Actinomycetota; class Actinomycetes; order Mycobacteriales; family Pseudonocardiaceae. Next base: position 2,829 of record DASVWA010000083.1, on the reverse strand, counting down.
GTCGCCGTTGTCGGCTAGGCACGACGCGATGTGCGCGTGGTGATGCTGCACCCTGATCAGCTCGATGGGCTCCACGTCGGCGCGTCCCAAGGCGTACTTGGTGGACAGATACTCCGGGTGCAGGTCGTGCGCGACCACTTCCGGCGCCACGTCGAAGAGCCGCCCGAAGTGCGCTATGCCCTCGGTGAACGAGCGCAGGGTCTCGTAGTTCTCCAGATCACCGATGTGGTGCGAGACGAAAGCGTGCCGCCCGCGGGCCAGGCAGAAGGTGTTCTTGAGCTCGGCGCCACAACCCAGGATCGGCCTGGGCACCGGTTGGGCCAAGGTCAGCGGTTCGGGAGCGTAGCCGCGAGACCTGCGCACCGGCAGCTCAGCACCGCGAAACACCCGCACCACCGAGTCGTCAGTGCGCATGTGGATCGCCCGGTCATGGGTCAGGAAGGCGTCCGCGATCCCGCTCAGCCGGCGCATCGCATCGTCGTCCCGGTAGGCGATCGGTTCATCGGAGATGTTGCCGCTGGTCAAGACGATGGGAGCGGCGGCGGCACGCAGCAGCAGGTGATGCAGCGGGGTGTAGGGCAACATCAGGCCCAGCGACCGGTTGCCGGGCGCGACTGCCGGGGCGACGGGAGCCTGCGGGCGCCGGGGCAGCAACACCACTGGCCGCCGCCGGCTGGTCAGCACCCGCTCCCCCACCTCGTCGATCACGCAAAGCTCATGGGCGGCGTCCAGATCAGCCACCATCACCGCGAACGGCTTGTCCTCGCGGTGCTTACGCGCCCGGAGTGTGGCAGTGGCAGCAGCGCCGGTATTCCCACTGGCCAGTGTGGAAACGTGGTAACCACCGAGCCCCTTGACGGCCAGCACGGCTCCACCGGTCAGCAACGCCGCAGCCTCGGCCAACGGATCGCCGGGCAGCTCGGTGCCCTCGGCGTCGAGCAGCCGTAGCCGCGGACCGCAGGCCGGGCAGCAGACCGGCTGAGCATGAAAGCGCCGATCAGCGGGATTGTGGTACTCGGCGGCGCAGGCGTCACACATCTCGAACGGCGCCATCGTGGTGAACGGCCGGTCGTAGGGCACGTCTCGCACGATGGTGAACCTGGGACCGCAGTTGGTGCAGTTGATGAACGGGTAGTCGAAGCGGCGGTCGGTGGGGTCGGCCAGCTCGCGCAGGCAGTCCGCACAGGTGGCGCTGTCTGCTGAGATCAGGGTGTCCCGGCGACCGGCGGCGTTGCTGGCCACGATGTGGAAACCAGGCTCTCCGGTCGGAACCAGCGGGCTGGTCCGCACCTTCTCGATGACGGCCAGTGGCGGAGCTTGCATGGGCAGCACCGCGAGGAACTCGGTGACCGTCTGCTCGGCTCCCTCCACCTCCACGAAGACCCCCGCCGTGTCGTTGCCGACTCGGCCTGACAGGCCCAGACGGCCCGCTAGGCCGTGCACGTAAGGCCGGAAGCCCACGCCCTGTACGACGCCTTCAACCCGCACCTCAACTCGGATAGATTGCTTCACCAGGGGATTATCTCGCCCTTGACAAGATCCCCGCAGGGGACTGCACACTGGATGCTCACCGAGGAGGGCCGAGTGCACGAAATGGCGATCACGCAGAGCGTGGTCCATGCAGTGTGCGAACGGATGGGCGATACGCCGGTGCGACGGGTGTGCTTGGAGATCGGCACGCTCTCTGGCGTGGTGGCCGATTCGGTCCAGTTCTGCTTCGAAGTCATAACTGTGGGCACTCCGCTGGAAGGTGCCTCTTTAGAAATTATCCAACCCTCTGGAATGGCCCGCTGCCGCGACTGCGGCGCAGAGTTCGCGCTGGACGACTTGCTGGTACTTTGTGAGTGCGGGAGCGCGAATCGCGAACTCCTCGCGGGCGAGGAACTACGAATCCGGGAAGTTGAGGTGCTGGCCTGATGTGCGCGACCTGTGGCTGCTCTGGGGACACCATTCTCGTGTACCCCGACCATGAGCACGAACACGGGCACGCGCACGAGCACGGTCATGAGCACGAACACGGGCATGGGCATGGGCACCAGGAACCGCAAACCCGTACCGTGACCCTCGAGCAGGCCGTGTTGGCTCGCAATGACGCTCTTGCCGAGCGCAACCGCGAGTGGTTTGCCCAACATGGCATTCTCGCGGTGAACCTGATGAGCTCGCCCGGGGCGGGTAAGACCACGCTACTGGAGCGCACCATTCGTGAACTGGGCACCGAACTTCAGGTGTCGGTTGTCGAGGGCGATCAGGAGACAGTGCTAGACGCGGATCGGATCCGAGCCACCGGCGCCCCGGCGGTCCAAATCAACACCGGGTCGGGTTGCCACCTCGACGCCCAGATGCTGGCCGGTGGCCTGAAAACGCTGGATCCCCCGGACAGCTCGGTGGTGCTGATCGAGAACGTCGGCAACCTGGTGTGTCCCGCTTTGTTCGATCTTGGGGAACAAGCCCGCGTGGTCATCACCTCGGTGACCGAGGGTGCGGAGAAGCCGCGGAAGTATCCTCAGATGTTCCGAGCTGCAGACCTGGTGCTGCTCAACAAGATCGATCTGCTGCCGTACGTCGACTTCGATGTCTCTGCATTCCTCGAAGGCGCACGCCGGGCGAACCCGGGTGTTGAGGTGCTGCAGCTGTCGGCAACCACCGGTGACGGTATCGGCGACTGGTACGGCTGGCTGCGCGCGCGCCTGCCGTGACCGCCCCTCAGGATCGGGCCCCCTCAGGATCGGCTCAGTACGCCCGCTTGGGCATGATGAACCAGAGGACCACGTAGATCACGAACTGCGGGCCGGGCAGCAGGCAAGACAGCACGAACAGCAGTCGCACCGC
>DASVWA010000082.1:0-4235 GCA_036389855.1 Pseudonocardiaceae bacterium | reverse complement strand
ATAGCGGTCTTGGGTCATGCTGACCCGGGAGTGCCCGAGCTGGTCGCTGATCTTGCGGATGGACACGTCGCCGTCGTCAAGGAAGCTCGCGACCGTCTTGCGCAGGGTGTGGCTGACTAGACCATCCATGGCTACCTGGTCGCGCACCTCCCGCCATACCCGGCACACGTTCGATGGGTCGCGCCAGCTACCGAGGGAGTCCGGGAACCCAGCCGGCACCTCTGATGCGATGGTCAGTCGACGGCGTTTGAGCATCGTTATGGCCCAGCTTGGCAGCGGGACGAGCCGCTCACCACGCTTGCCAGATTTCGTTGAACGGGTGGAAATGTCCGGTTGGTAGTCCGCGGGTAAATCTCTGCCGCTGCCCACTGGGTAGCTTGAACGCTTGAAGCTATGCCGGTCTTAACCCTGCGGGTTTGCTGCTCGTGGAGGAGCTGCTTGGCGTCGAACAGGTAGACCGCCTCGATGCACCACGGGCGGCGGCCACCGCGTGAAGACATCGCTGCCGAGACTGGGCCGGTCAGGATGAGGTGATAGTCGAGCGTCGGTGACTCGGTCATGTCGATCAGGTCCTCCCGCTTGAGATACCACTTCACGTTGACGGTGCGGCCCTGTAGTGGGCCTGCTCTGAACCGACCGTCGATCGCGGCCGCGACCGCTGAGGTCTCCAGCTCGATGTCGAAGACCTGGCTTGTGATCCACTCGCCAAGATGTCCGGCCGTCATCGGCCTGCGAATGACGGCAGCGATCTTCTCGTCGATGACATTGCGCTCGCGCAGGAGTGAGGCGATCTTGCGGAGGCCTTCTTCTGCCATGGGGCGCAGAGTGCCACAGTGATCGACAGATGAACGAGTCGAACAGGTCATCAAGACAACCTGACCTGAACACCGCGCGGCGTAAGCGTCGGACCGCCAACGACCGACTGAGGGCCAAGCGGTCGGCCGCCATCAGCGTAAGTGGGACCCGCGCAAGTCAGCAAAGAGTCAGCAGACGCTGTAGGTCGGGTTAAGAACCGTCCAGAGCGTCGATCACGTCGTTGATCCGATCAATCCACATGATCTTGAAAACTGGATCTGACAGCAACGAGGGCGGACAGGTAGACACTGCGCCACATCCTCATGGACATACGCCAGCAGGTGGCGGACGCTGTCGGACCTCCGGGCACCGCTTTGGGAGCGAGGGGTTGTCTTGGCTGGCGATCCCGCCGAGCGCAACAGCGCAACGGTCCACGTATGCACCTGAGACTGGACACGTGAACCGGACACGCAAGTAGCAGCTGCGTAACTTCAGGGACAGATAATACCGGTAAGTAAGCTGTTGTTCGGCAAGTGTGAATCTTCGATTGGCCCAGGTCCAGGCAACACCTATCTGCTCAACATGTGCGCAAGCGCGTGGGGGTTGATGATCTTTGCTCGGGTAGGGAGCGGCGGCAGATGACGTGTTTACTTAAGCTACAAGCGACGCAGCTGGGGCCAAAGCCGTGACCACGGCTCCCGCTGTCCGGAGCAGAGCCAGACCGGCGTGGTCAGCGAGAGGAGATTCATTACGGAGCCGTTGGTCACTGTAGCTACTTGCCGAACCTCGGTGAAATATCGGTGCAGATAGGCGGGGTCGGAGCCGACGAAGAGAACAGTGTCAACATCATCGGCTGGAGCACCGAAGTACCAGTAGCCGCGATGCGGGCTGAAAGGGTGCGGCAGCCCGCGGGCCGGGCCGTTCCGGTCGAGGGCGCTGGCGTCCCAGTACCAATTGGCGACTACCGCGGTAGTGCGCTGCTTTGCAGGCGGCAGCTCACGGTAGGCGCCGGCTACCGTATCCGTCAGTTCCGGCCACCCAAGGCTTGACAGCGACCACAGCCTTGCGGGAGTTGGCCACGAGACCGGCAATATTGGCAGGGCGGTAAGGGCGATGATCGCCGAGAGGACGTAGACAGGCCAGGTGAATGCCCATCGCCACCAGCGCGCCGGCTCCCGCCGCTGCAACTCCACCGCGCCCGCGGCCAACAGCAGCGCCACGAGCCCCGCCAGATAATAGAAACGGCCCTCGGTGACGATGAAGAGTACGACCAGTCCAACGAAGGTCCACCCGAGGAAGCGGTAGGAGCGCAGCTCGGGTGAGCGCAGCAGCCGCCACAGGCCGTAGCAGAACAGCGCCATCCCCACCCCCACCCCAGCCGTCGTCAACATCAGTGGCACAAACGCCCACCGACCGCCGAAGTAGAGGCTGACTTCCTCGGCAATGACTTGCGTCATCCTGAGCTGGGGCCATCCGTGGTGGGCCTGCCAGATCAGGTTGGGTAGCGTCGCGAGCACCACGACCACCGCACCGAGCCACAGCAGCGGGCGACGCAACAGCTCCCGTGGACCCACTGCGAGCACGCTGAAAGCAACAGCGACCCAAAAACTCACCATCAGCCACTTGTTCTGCAACGCGATAGCCGTAACTACACCGAGCCACAACAGCAACCGATCGTCGCGAAGCCGTACCCACCGCACCAGCAGCCACGTTGTCACTGTCCACAAGAACACATCGACAGTGCCGGTGCTAAGCAGATGGCCACCAGCCGCTTGATTGGCGACCGTCGCCATCGCATACGTCCCCGCAGTCAGCACCTGCGCCCGGCGCCGCCCGCCGAGTTCCCGTGCGATCAGTGCAGCCACCACCACAGCTACCGCGCTCAGCACCGTCGCCGGCAGCCGTTCCCCGACGAGCGAACCGGGGAAGACGGTATCCATCGCGCGAGACAGCAACGGCACCAGCGGCCCCTGATCGGCATATCCCCAGTCCAGGTGGCGCCCGGCGGCCAGAAAGTAGAGTTCGTCAACGAAGTAGCCAACGCGCCCGCTTGTCAGCAACAACACCAACCCCACCACCGCGGCTATCGCCAGCACCGGCCAACGCGCCAGCGAAGCGATGCGAGAGTATTTGTCTGCCGAGACACCTGCTTGCTCAGCATTCACCGGTGGCGGGTGACTTCCGCTCGGTTGTGTAAAAGACTGCACGTCGCCTCCCCCCGGTTCGGCCTGCAGTCCTTGTTACAGTATCGACGAGCCTCTACTCGGCCGAGTCATCGTATTGACACACAAAAATGTTCCCTCTTCATGGATGTGGACAGGGAGAGGTGTGGTATAGCGGTGTGGCTGGTGCTGTGAGCACGCACGGGTGTCTCGTAGGTTCGCAGGGCTCCCGCTCCAGCCCTAGGCCGCTGATCGAAGGGAGACACGAACTGGGTCCGGCTTACAGGCCGCCGGGATCTCCGAGGGCCACCACGATGATCACTTGGCGGGTGAAGGAACATAAAAGGAACATGCTCTCCAACAAGGGGCAGCACCAGGTAGCGCAGCACGCCACATATGCCCTGGTAACGACATACAGGCCGTGCCTGCTCGGTACTGAGTAATGGTTGGAAGCGACATTCACGCCGAAGGGGTCACTGGTTCGATCCTAGCATGGGCCGCCCGGTGTTTCCGTAGGTAAGGCTCCGGTTCTCGCCGCGGCTCACCACGCTGCTGGATATGCACATCCGAAGTTGATCTGCAGAACGACGTTGATCTACCAGGTGGCGATTACGGCAGCGAATGGAGCATGAACCGCCGCTACTCCACGCGCGACCGTGGCGTTTAACAACCGTGGCGCTATTCGACGGCGAGCATCACCTCGGTCGACTTAATCAGGACAGTGACAGAGTCGCCTTCGGAGAGATCCAGTTCCTCGACACCGTCCTTGGTAACCGAGGCAGTAATCAGTTGGCCCCCGTCGAGGATTACATTCACAATGGTCATCACGCTGCCAGGCCAGAGCGACTCCACCCGGCCCTTGAGCTGGTTTCGCGTCGACAGACGCATCTCGATGCCTCCTTCATCGTGACAGACGAGCGACCGGGGGGTTAGCCCCAGGACGCAATAGGACGACGACGACTCGGTATCGAGAGATCACCATGGAGCAGCCCACCGACGTCACACGATCAACCGTGTAGCAACGACCCCCCGACAGCAGCCGTCGCACACAGCCCCCACCGCATCGACGGTGCAGGTGAGCTACAGAAACCCTCACAGTCGAGCGTGATGTTCTGCCGGTCGAGCGCGTGTCTGTGCTTCAGTTACTGGCCGATGCGCTTGGCACATCAGTGCGCAGTCTGCGACCGGAAGCAGGCGTTGTCATCATCCAACGCCCCCGCCGGAAGAGTCCCCGGGAGGTCCGGTGTCCCCGGGAGGTCCGGTGTCCCCGGGAGGTCC
>DASVWA010000081.1:0-3608 GCA_036389855.1 Pseudonocardiaceae bacterium | reverse complement strand
GGGCAGGCCCCACACACGCGGTACTTCCTTAACACCGCGAGCCTCGGCGGCTACTCCGACCTGGTGCGGTTGCGGGAGAAATGGGAGCGCAGGTGGGGGAAGTGGCCGGCGTTCACGGCTGCGCTCATCACATCATTGCGCCACGCCCAGCCACTGCGGGTGAAGCTGGACGGAAAGGAGCAGCGGCTGTGGATTCTGTTCGTCGGCAACGGGCCGTACCACCCGCGCGGCATGGTGCCCGCCTGGCGGCCGCAGCTGGACTCAGGGCTGCTCGACATCCGCTACCTGCGCGCAGACCGGCGGTTCTCCCGAGCCCGCGCGATCACCGCGCTCATGCTGGGCGCCCTGGAACACACCCGGACCTATGTGCAGCGCGAGGCTCCCTCGCTTGAGGTGGAACTGATCGGCAATCACGCCTCGCTGGCCACCGACGGCGAGATCTGCGAGGAGGCCGGCCGGTTCACCTTCAGGATCGCCGAGCGCCCGATCGCGGTGTACCGGCGCAACGAGGAGAACTGGTTTGGCCGTGCACGACCCCATCTTCCCTGGTAAGGCCGACATCTGGCGGCAAGATTCATCGATGTGTCGCGCTCGTCGCGCTGGCCTCGTTCGCGGCTGGGTGTGGCACTACCGAACCTGGTGCCACTGCCACCGGCATCCCCGCTGGGGCACCCCCTTCGACGGCATCCAGTCCGGCGCCGACCTCAACGCCGGCAAGTGTGACCTGGTCGCCGCGGGAATGGCTATCACCAAGGTACGTGAACAAAACTTCGACTTCTCAGCCCCCTATTTCGACGCCACCCAAGTGCTGGTCGCGAGGCGCTCGGGCGTGACGGGCTTTGAGCGCTCAAGGGTAAGCGGCTCGCCGTGCAGAACAGCACCACGGGTGAGAAATACGCCAATGAGAACGCGCGTGATGTCGAACTGGTCATCTTGAAGACCTCGGCCTGCTGCTGAACGCCGTGGAGACCGGTGACGTCGTCGCGGGCATCAACGACAATGGTGTGCTCTACGATTTGGTGAACGTCGAGCTCTGCGCGCTTCGCAAGTCCTTTGGGTAGCTGGAGATACTGCGCGGGATCGACCTGGGTGTCGAGCGCGGCCAGGTGGTCTGCGGGATCGGCCCGTCCGGTTCGGCAAGTCGACGCTGCTGCGCTGGGTCAACCTGCTGGAGCAGCCAACCAGCGGCACGGTCACCGTCAACGGTGTTGTACTGACTGATCCCGACGTCGACATCGACGCCGCGCGGCGCCAGATCGGCATGGGCCCGACTCATCAGGACCCGTTGAGTTGAGCCGCACCGCGCTCCGGTCGCCGTTCGTCGTTTAGTTTGACCGTTCATCGCCTCTTAACATTATTTCGGTGCGGTCCGGTGGAGCGGAATTGTCAGGGTGCCGGCGAGAATCGTGCTATGACCGCTGCGGTGGTGGAGGATCGCACTCAGGCTCGCATTGACGAGTTGCCGCAAGTGCTGCGGCGACGCCGAGGTCGATTTACGGCGGTCGTATGCGCGGGTCCTGGAGGTGGTCGCTGAACTCGACGCGGACAGGACTCTCCGCGCCGACGTTACGCGACTATACCGTCGCGGCGATGACCTCGTCGGCGAGCACCGGAGACAGGAGGACCAAGCCTGTGCCCTTTACCTCGGGCACGAGCCGGTGGAATACCATTCGAGCTGTTGGCCCACTGGAAAGGTTCCAACGCCCCGGGGCGGTCCGCCGTCTCGAACCCGGAGCAGGCGGACCACCCCGGAGAGCACCTGATCGCAACTCCACGATTACGAACGCGCCGGTGACGAGCAGTTCAATGACTACCCCCGTGATGGTCTGGGGCTGCTCTTACTCAGTCCGGTCCTCCGACTCCGGCTTCGGCTTCGGTATCAGGCGACCCTTCCTTCTTCCTCTTTGCATCTCCCGCCCCTGTCTCGTTCGGGCGGGTCTCATCCGTGGCCGTGTCCGGCTCTTCGTTACCCGCGCCTAGATTCGTTCCTTCGGACACCTTTGGCTCCCCTCATTTGAGCGAAACATCTGTGCAATACCCTGGCAAAACGGACCGTACTCTTACGTCCCCGCACGGGCCAGCGCGCGCTCGCACAGCTCGGCGAGTGCGTGGCCGGCTGCTCCAGGCCGTGCGAGCGGATCACCTGCGGCTAGGCTGGTGCGACGTTCCGCATGCCGAGCGAGAGTCTCCCCGAGCACGCTGATGATCAGGCTCAGCGGCTTGTAGAGCACTTCACGAGTCCTCCTCCCGCTGGCGTCGACGGCGGCGGATCAACAACCCCAGCACGCCCGCGGCTGCTGTTCGATCCGGGCCGTACCTGTCGGGCGCCGGCAGTGGGGCGGTAGCAGGAGCCGCGCTGGTTCGGACTGATTGTTCTAGTGGTGGTATTGGTGCACGACGGCGTGGCCCTTGCCGCGGCGAATCAGGGCCCGGTTGATCGGCACGGTGACCACGAACGCGACCGCCAGCGCGACGGCAAGTGCCCCCCAGAACAGCCACGTGTTCAACCCGGCGTCCATTGCTCCGGGGATGAACAGCATGATCGCGTTGTCGACAATCTCCATGACGGTGATGGAGATGGTGTCCGCGGCCAGGGCCACTCCGAGTGCGGCGCCGAGCGTGAGGCCGGAGCGCAGCACCGGGATGATGGTGAACAAGTAGCCGAAGAGGAAGGCCAGCGCGATTGCCAGGATAATTGTGGCGCCGTTGCTCCAGCCCAGGGCGGTGCCGATGACTAGGCCTAGGATTTCGCCGATGGCGCAGCCGGTGAGGCAATGTGCGGTCGCCGTCACCGCCAGCCGATTCAACTCGCGCCGTCCCTGAGCTGTGTCCGGGGCGGCGCCGTGGCTGGCGTGGTGGTGCATGTCCTGACCTGCCTTCTGATCGGACATGGCCAGACCTCCTTGAGTCGAAACGTTGGTTCAGCGACTTTGATTATATACCCTATAGGGGTAGAGGGTAAATAACTTCTTCAGGCATTCGGTGATGAGGCCACGACAGGGTCTACTGACGGTATCCAGCACGGCCTTAGTGAAGACCCAGCGGTGGCGCACGCCCGTCTCACCGTGGTGGGGGAGTACTCGCCGCCGTAGGTCTTGCCCGCGTCGCGCCCCCGCCTGCGTTGACGGTGGCGCCGACGACCGTGTCGCCCGGACCGACCTCCACCGGCACGGACTCGCCGGTGAGCATCGAGGCGTCCACCGCGGACGAGCCGTCCTCCACCACGCCGTCGGTGGCGATCTTCCCGCCCGGCCGGACGACGAACCTGTCACCCGACGGCGAGCTGATCAGTCGGGATGCGAACTTCGATCCCGTTGCGCAGCACGGTGACGTCCTTCGCGCCGAGCTCGAGCAGGACGCGCAGCGCTGCGCCGGTGCGACGCTTGGAACGGGCTTCGAAGTAGCGACCGGCGATAATGCACGTGGTGACGCCGGCAGCAACCTCCAAGTAAATGTTGGCGGCGCCGTCACTGGGGCGATGGTCAGTCGCGCAGCGTGCGGATCGAATCGGGCTCGTCCACCACCTCGGCAGGGGCGACGGCCCCGGACCGGGACAGCTCCGCGGTGTAGCCGGCCTCAACTTGGGCGACGAGCACCCTCGGGTGTCG
>DASVWA010000080.1:0-13384 GCA_036389855.1 Pseudonocardiaceae bacterium | reverse complement strand
GGCGGTCTCGCCCCGGGGCAGCGACCGGAGTCCGTCGCGCGGCTGCTACTGTCCTTCCTCGCCAGGGCAAGTGGCGGAATGGCAGACGCGCACGGTTCAGGTCCGTGTGTCCGAGAGGACGTGGGGGTTCAACTCCCCCCTCGCGCACCAGCAGGACGTACGAGGCGGCCGCTCCCGACCAGGGGGCGGCCTTCGTCAGTTCCGGAGCATTCCGTGAGGTGCCTGCGTGCGTGGTGCGCCAGGTGCCTAGCTGTGGGCGAGGGGGGAGTTGAACCCCCACGTCCTTTCGGACACACGGACCTGAACCGTGCGCGTCTGCCATTCCGCCACTCGCCCGAGTGATCGCGGAAGCTTAGCATCCAGCTTCCGAACGGCCGGACGCAGCAGACCCTGTTCGCTGGCCGTCCCAGATACGATCGGAGGAGACTGGCAGGAAACTGGCAGCGAATCCTCGCAGAACCTGGAAGGGAGGACGCTGTGGGCAAGGCGCAGCGGTTCGAGCGCCGACTGCAGGGTATGGTCGGCGACGCCTTTGCCCGGGTCTTCGGCGGTAGCGTGGTGCCGCAGGAGGTTGCCCAGGCGCTCCAGCGTGAAGCCGACGACAATGCGCGTCCGCTCGCGGGGGGGCGGGTGCTCGCGCCTAACCGTTATATCGTCACACTCGGGGCGACCGACCATGACCGGCTCGCAGGCGACGAACAGCGGGTAATCCGGATGCTCAAAAGCAGCATCCAAAGCCATCTCGCTGTGCAGTCCTGGGACACATACGGAGACGTGGTGGTGGCTCTGGAGCGGTCAGAGACGCTGCACACGGGACAGTTCCGCACCAGCTCGTCTGTTGATCCCGACGCACCGCAACCTCGTACCGCAGGAGACCGAGCGATGAGCCAGCAACAGGGCGAGCCCCCCGAGCACGGCCAGCGGGGTCAGTACGCGCCGCACCGCGGCTACGGCCACGACCAGGGGCAGGACGGCAACGACGCCAACCTCAACGAGGGCCAGCCCTACGGCTACGACTTCCAGCATAACCAGGATCCTGGTTATCCGCAGAACCATGGCAACCAGGACTACGGGGTCCAGAACCACGGCAGTCCAGGCGGCTACGACCACAACTATCACCAATACGGTTACGACCAGGGTCGCAGCGACGAGCAGGCTGACAGCCAGGGCGGCTACGGTTACGACCCCGGTTACGGACAGCGCCAGCAGCCCCCCGGCCAGGGCTATCAGCAGGCCCACGGTGATCACAACTACGGCCAGTACGGCGGTGCCCAGCCGGGGTACGGGTATGAGCAGGGCGGCTACGGGGCTGAGCAGAACTACGGGGCTGACCACGACTACCGGACCCAGGGCTACTTGCCCCCGGCTGTGCAGACCGGCTCGCGCCAGCTGACGGCTTCACTGATCCTGGACGACGGATCCAACCGCCACTATCAGCTAACCGAGGGTTCCACAGTGGTGGGCCGTGGCCAAGAGGCACAGTTCCGGCTGCCGGACACCGGCGTGTCCCGACGACACTTGGAGATCACCTGGGACGGCTGGACAGCGACGCTTGCCGACCTCGGGTCCACCAACGGCACGACGGTCAACGGCACTCCGGTACAAACTTGGCAGCTCGCTGATGGCGACGTGGTCCGGGTCGGGCATTCGTCCCTCGTCTTCCGTACGCAGGGTTGAGCCGAGCCACCTAGCAGAGACGACCTACCGCGTGCCGGAGCTGATATTGCAGCTGACCAGAGCAGGCTTCCTCCTCCTGCTCTGGTTATTCGTCGTCGCCGCGCTGCGCATCGTACGGTCCGACCTATTCGCGGCGTCCGGGCTGCGCGCCAGCCTTCCACTGTCGCGCCGTGGGGCACTCGCGGAGCGCAACCGGACAGCCCGCCAATTGGTGGTTACCGCGGGCGGACTGGCGGGCACCCGAATCTCGCTCGATGGCAGGCCCATCCTCATCGGGCGTGCCGATGACTCGACCCTGGTGCTCGACGACGACTACGCATCCACCCGCCACGCCCGGCTCGGGTTCCAAGGCGGGGACTGGTTTCTAGAGGATATGGGCTCCACCAACGGCACTTATCTGGACCGAGCTAAGGTCACCGGACCTACCCGGGTTCCTCCTGGGGTCCCGATCCGTATCGGCAAGACGGTGATCGAGCTGCGCTCATGACTCTGGTTCTGCGCTATGCCGCCCGAAGCGACCGCGGCCTGGTTCGGCAGAACAACCAGGATGCGGTCTACGCGGGTCCGCGCTTGCTGGCGTTGGCCGACGGGATGGGTGGTCACGCGGCAGGCGAGGTGGCAGCCAAAGTCGTGATTGCGGCATTCGCCCCGCTCGACGACGACGAACCCGGCAACGACCTGCTGGACCAACTCCATGAAGCCACCCTCGCCGGCAACGCCGCGATCAGCGAGCTAGTCCGGGAGGACCCCGAACGGGAGGGCATGGGCACCACGTTGACTGCGGTGCTCTTCGCCGGAAACAAGATCGGTCTGGTCCATGTCGGTGACTCCCGTGCCTACCTCATGCGCGATGGCGCGCTCAGCCAGATCACGCACGACGACACGTTCGTCCAATCGTTGATCGACGAGGGCCGGATCTCCGAGGATGAGGCCAGCCACCATCCGCAACGTTCGCTGCTGCTCAAGGCGCTTACCGGGCACGAGGTCGAGCCCTCGCTCACCGTCCGGGAGGCCCGCGCCGGGGACCGTTACCTGCTGTGCTCCGACGGGCTTTCCGGGGTAGTCAGCACTGAGACGCTCGCCGAAGGGCTTACTATCTCCAGCCCGCAGGCCTGCGCCGACCGGCTCATCGAGCTGGCCCTCAAGGGCGGTGGGCCGGACAACATCACCTGCATCGTGGCCGACGTGGTAGATGTCGAGTACGGCGAGGACGCGCCGATCATCGCCGGGGCCGCCGGCGACGGCGTCGAGGATCCACAGCCGGACTCGGCAGCCGCCCGGGCCGCGACGACCACACTGCCACGCCCCGAACCCAAACGAATCGAACCGGCTGCGCCCGATCCCGAGCTGCGCCGGCGAAAGCAGCGGCGCACGCTGGTTGGTCTGGTAGTGGTGGTCGTGCTGCTCGGCGCCGTCACTGCGATCGGTTCGATCTTGGTCCTGCGGCAGTACTACGTGGGGGCGACCGGCAGTGGCGAGGTGGTGATCTTTCAGGGAGTCCGAGGCGAGGTCTTCGGCCTGCCGCTGCACACCCGCGCCGAAGGCAGCTGCCGGGATGGCGCGCGACGCTGCGAGACAATCTTCCTGCAGGGCCTGCAACCACACGTCCGGACGGAAGTACGCCGAGGGATGATCAGTAACAACGGGCTGGATGGCGCTCGGGAGATCATTGGTCGGCTGCGCACCAATGATCTATTGCCGCCATGCCCGCGGACCGACATCGGGGCGACCGCCGTTGAGCAGCCATCCCCGCCCATCCCCTCGAGTCCGCCTCCTGGCGGGCAGTTGTCCGGCCAGCACCCCGAACCCGCGATCACCGGCACGCCGATTCCGCAGACACCCTCGGAACCCGGGGTGGACTGCCGGACGGTGAGCTAGCCGATGGCCACTCCAGTACCCCTTCCGGACACGGACCCATCGGCCGCGCCGTCCACCAAGCGCGGCCTCGAGCTGATCATGCTGGCCTTCGCCGCCATCGTGGTGACCACCGCGCTGGTGCTGGTGGAGCTCAACCAGCAGCAGGAGGTAACCCGTTCGCTGCTCTACTACGGCGCCGCCTACCTAGCCCTGTTCGGCACCGCCCACATCGCAGTGCGATTGCTGGCTCCGTATGCCGACCCACTGATCCTGCCCTGCGTCGCGCTGCTCAACGGGCTGGGTCTGGTGCTCATCCACCGGCTCGATCTGGCGGAGGCGACCGCGGCGGCTTCGGTGGGCGACCCAATCCCGGATGGCAACGTTCCCAATCAGATCGCCTGGACCGCGCTGGCCCTCGGGCTGTTCGTGGCAGTTCTGGTGCTGATCCACGACCATCGCATGCTGGCTCGCTACGGCTACACCTGCGGGCTGGTCGGGCTGGGGCTGCTGGCCCTGCCCGGCTTGCTACCCAGCGCCATCTCTGAAGTCAATGGCGCGAAGATCTGGCTGCGGTTCGGCGGGCTAGGTATTCAACCGGGAGAGTTCGCCAAGATCTTACTGATGATCTTCGTGGCAGCCTTCCTGGTCGCCAAGAGAGACCTTTTCACCACTGCGGGCCGCAGCGTGCTCGGCATGGAGTTGCCCAGGGCCCGAGACCTGGCCCCGCTGTTGATGGCGTGGGGGCTGTCGTTAGGTGTCCTGGTACTGGAGAAGGACCTGGGGACGTCGCTGCTGTACTTCGGCATCGTGCTGGTGCTCATCTACATCGCCACTGAACGGGTCGCCTGGATGGTGATCGGACTAATCTTCTTCGTCGGCGGCGCGACGGTCTCGGGCCTGCTCTTCACGCATGTGCAGCGCCGGGTGACCGCATGGCTCGATCCGTTCTCCGACTACGACGGTGCCGGCTATCAGATGGCGCAGTCGCTGTTTGGGCTAGGTACCGGTGGTGTCTTCGGTACCGGCCTCGGCGCAGGCCGTCCTGACCTGGTACCCGCAGCGCAGACCGACTTCATCACCGCCGCGATCGGCGAGGAGCTGGGCTTCGTCGGGTTGGCCGCCGTGCTGTTCATCTACCTGTTGCTGGTGATGCGGGGAATGCGCACCGCGCTCACCGTCCGAGACACCTTCGGCAAGCTGCTCGCCGCTGGGCTGTCTTTCGCAGTTGGCCTCCAGGTCTTCGTCGTCGTCGGTGGGGTGACCAAGCTGATCCCGCTGACCGGGCTCACCGCGCCGTTCCTGTCCTACGGCGGGTCCTCGCTGCTGGCCAACTACATCCTCGTGGCCCTGCTGTTGCGAATCTCCCATGCAGCGCGGTCGCCGGCAGCTCCATCGGTACCACGCAAGCCGGTAGCGCCGCTGGCCGAGGCCCACACCGAGATGGTGCAGCGCCCGTGAACACACCGCTTCGCCGGGTAGCGCTCGCGGTCATGGGCATGATCGTTCTACTGCTGGCCAACGCCACCTACATCCAGGTCGTCAGCGCTGACACCTACCGCAGTGACCCACGCAACCGGCGGGTGTTGCTCGACGAGTACAGCAGGCAGCGCGGGCAAATCGTCGCCGGCGGGCTCTCGGTGGCCAGCTCGGTGGAGACGGGCGGGCAGCTGCGCTTCCAGCGCACCTACCTCGACGGCCCGATGTACGCCCCGGTCACCGGCTACTACTCGCTGCGCTACGGCGCCGGTGGCATCGAGAACGCGATGGACTCGGTGCTCAACGGCTCCGACGACCGGCTGTTCGTGCGGCGGCTTTCGGACCTGATCACCGGGCGGACACCCAGCGGGGGCAGCGTCGAGCTCACCATCAATCCGATCGTTCAGCGGATGGCCTACGAGCAGCTGACCCGCCGTGGCTACAGCGGAGCGGTGGTGGCGGTCAAGCCGAGTACCGGCGAGATCCTGGCGATGGCCTCCACCCCCTCCTACGACCCGAACCGGCTGTCCGCGCACGGCGGCGCGGAGCAGGAGACTGCCTGGAACGCGTTCACCTCGCCGGAGCGTGGCTCGCCGCTGACCAACCGGGCGGTCGGGGCGACCTATCCGCCGGGATCGACATTCAAGCTCGTGGTCACCGCGGCCGCGCTAGAGACCGGTAAAGCGACCCCGGACACACCACTGACCGCGACGGCTGCCTTGCAGCTACAGGGCACCTCGACGTTGCTGCGCAACTTCGCCGACAACTCTTGCGGCCGCGGCGTCACCGCAACTCTGCAAGAGGCGCTGGTGCGCTCCTGCAACACCGCCTTTGCCCAGCTGGTCGCTTCTGTCGGTGAGAACGACCTGCGCAAGCAGGCTCAACTGCTCGGCATCGGACAACAGGACGTCACCATTCCGATCCTGGTGACGCCGTCCACCCTGGGTGACATTCCCGACGTTGCTGCCTTGCAACAGTCCGGCATCGGGCAGCGTGATGTAGCGCTCAGCCCGTTGCAGAATGCGATGATCGCCGCGACGATTGCCAACGGAGGGCGACGGATGAAACCCCAGATGGTCCGTAACATCCTGGCCCCAGACCTTTCCGTGCTAGGCGGCTTCGAGCCAGAGCAAGCCGAAACGGCGATGTCTCGCTTCACCGCATCGCAGCTGCGCGACATGATGGTCGCCGCCGAGAACACCTACAGTAACGACGGTAAAATCAGCGGCGTCAGTATTGCTGCGAAGACCGGCACCGCCGAACACGGCGCCGACCCCAAGAACACCCCCCCGCACGCCTGGTATGTGGCCTTCGCGCCCGCCAATGATCCGCAGGTAGCGATCGCGGTGGTGGTGGAGGACGGGGGAGACCGGGATCTTGAGGCAACCGGTGGGTCCCGGGCCGCGCCGATCGGCCGAGCTGTCATCGGCGCTGCTTTGCAGGGTGGTCGCTGATGACTGTACGCAACAGGGTGCGCTGATGACTTTGACCAGCGGCCGGCTGCTGGCGCAGCGCTATCGCCTGGGCCGGCGTATCGCCATCGGCGGGATGGGTGAGGTCTGGGAGGCTGCAGATACCCGGCTGGAGCGTCGGGTCGCCGTCAAGGTACTCAAACCGGAGCTGTCCGGCGACGCAGAATTCCGCTACCGCTTTCGCACCGAGGCCATGATGACCGCGTCGCTGAACCATCCCGGCATCGCTGCGGTCCACGACTACGGTGAAGCGGGCAACGATCCAGATTCTGCTTATCCGTGGGCCTATCTGGTGATGGAGCTGATCGCTGGAGATCCTCTCGCAACGATCCTCATGCGGCATCCGCGGTTGCCCGTCGACCGCACGTTGGATGTTGTCGGACAGGCCGCTGCCGCGCTGCAGGCGGCGCACGAGCGTGGTCTGGTACACCGCGACATCAAGCCGGGCAACATCCTGATCACCGCTGCCGGTACGGTGAAACTCACCGACTTCGGCATCGCCAGAGCCGTCGACGCAGCCCCGGTAACCCGGCACGGGATGGTGATGGGCACCGCCCACTACATCGCTCCGGAGCAGGCGGCCGGGCACGAAGCCGGGCCGGCCGGCGACGTGTACTCGCTGGCCGTGGTGGGTTACGAGTGCCTGGCCGGCCGGCGCCCGTTCCTGGCCGACAACGCGGTCACCGTCGCGATGATGCATATCCACGACCGGCCGCCTCAGCTGCCGCCGGATGTGCCAGATGGAGTTCGTGCGCTGATCGAGGCGGCACTTGCCAAGGATCCGCGGCAACGTTACGGCTCCGGCGGTGAGTTCGCCGCTGCGGTCGCGGCGGTCCGATCCGGGCACCGTCCGCCGCTGCCGGTGGGGATGGCCGCCAAGGCACCGCCACCCACTGCACTGCTGCCGTCAGGGGCAGCCACCAGTCCTTACCCCGGCTACCTGCCACGGCAGCGCTTCGACCAACGAGCCACGGCGAGAATCGCTATGGGGCTACTCGGGGTGCTCGCACTGGTGCTGAGTGGCTACCTGGCCAACGATGCGCTGCGTTCCGACGCCACATCCCCCCAAGCGGCCGCCGGGGCAGGCACTGCTGGCACCGGCACAGCGCCGCAAGCGCCCGTAGTACCCAAACCCGTGGTACCTCAGCCTTTCCAGCCGACCGAGGAACAGTTTCCCTCGAGGCGGACCGATCCCTCCGAACAGCTGCGTGGAGTGCTGATAATCCCCAGCGACTACTTGCGCGAACGGGCCAGCGATGCCGCGGTCACCGCGAAGGTCCACGGCTTGGTACCGCGGGTAGTGGACGAGGACGGTGAGCAGGTCGATAGGGACCGGCGGTCGCAGTGCCGGGTGACCGACGTCCGCCCGCTGGCGGGCTTCGTTCCCCGCGGGTCGTCCCTCGAGCTGACCTGTAGGAGGGTCAGGTGAGTGGTCGGCCCCTATCGGGTGACAACCGGCCGGCAGGCATGATGGGGCCGGACCGCAAGCAGCCGCGAGCCACGAACGAGGAGCGGGACGGCCAAGGAATGACCACTCGCCGACTACTGTCGGAGCGTTATGAGCTGGGCGAGACGCTCGGCTACGGGGGCATGTCCGAGGTGCATCGCGGTCGCGACGTCCGCCTTGACCGGGACGTCGCGGTTAAGGTGCTGCGCGCCGATCTGGCCCGCGATCCGCAGTTCCAGCACCGCTTCCGCCGGGAGGCGCAGAACGCCGCGGCGTTGAACCATCCGGCGATCGTCGCGGTCTACGACACCGGCGAGACGGCGTCTGAGTACGGTCCACTGCCTTACATCGTGATGGAGTTCGTCGATGGCCGGACGCTGCGCGACATCGTCAAGACCGAAGGTCCGATGGGTGAGCAGCGCGCGATGGAGACGATGGCCGACGTCTGTGCCGCACTGGACTTCAGCCACCGCAACGGAATTATCCACCGGGACGTCAAACCGGCCAATGTGATGATCACTACCGCTGGCGCGGTCAAGGTGATGGACTTCGGCATCGCCCGTGCGCTGGCTGACGGTCAGGGCGTGACCCAGACCGCCGCAGTGATCGGCACCGCCCAGTACCTGTCGCCCGAGCAGGCCCGCGGGGAGCAGGTGGACGCCCGGTCGGATGTCTATGCCGCAGGTTGCGTGCTCTACGAGCTGATCACCGGAGATCCACCGTTCACCGGCGACTCCCCGGTTGCGGTGGCTTATCAGCACGTCCGAGAAGACCCCATACCACCGTCGCACCAGAACCCGGACGTCTCGGCGGCAGTGGATGCGATCGTGCTCAAGGCGATGAGCAAGAACCCCGCCAACCGGTACCAGTCCGCTGCCGAGATGCGGTCAGACCTGATCCGCGTGCTGTCCGGGCAGCGGCAGCTGGCGCCGATGGTGATGACCGACGCCGACCGCACCCTCATGCTCGACTCCGGACCTACCGTGGCCATCCGTTCCAGCCGGTACCGTCCGGAGCCCGGCGGTGGGCCGCCGGACGAGCGGCGGTCTGGACGGGGCATCTGGGTCCTCACTACGGTCGTGGTCGCGGCGCTGGTCGCGCTGCTGCTCCTGCTGTTCACCGACCTTTTCGGCGGCGGTCCCAAACCGGTTGCGCTGCCCAACGTGGTCGGCCAACCGGTGGTACCCGCCGAGCAAACGCTCAACGCCGCCGGCTTCCAGACCGAGCGCCGTCCGGTGGAGTCAACCCCGGAGGACCTCGACCGCGTGGTGGCGATGAACCCCTCAGGCGAGGCGATACCGGGCGCGACGATCCGGCTGGACGTCGGAGCTGGACCGGCCGAGGCGGAGGTACCCAACCTGCTAGGGCTCGACCGCGCCCAAGCCCAAGCCTCCCTGCAGCAGGTGGGTCTGGTGCTGTCTCCCGACCAACGCCAGCAGGTCGTGCAGGACGATAATGACATCGGCCGGGTGATCGTCCAGGATCCGCCTGCCGGGCAGCGGTTGACCAAAGGTAAATCGGTGATCATCACTGTCGGCGTGCCACCGGAGACCGTGGCCGTGCCCGATGTCGTCGGTACCAACATCGATCAGGCTCAGCGCAACATCACCGGAGCTCGTCTCACCCTGCAGATCCAGGAGGTGGACTCCGTCGCAACGAAGGGCCGGGTCCTGAAGCAGGATCCGGCGGGGGGCGCCGAAGTCAAGGCAGGCACCACGGTGACCCTGACTGTGTCACGAGGCAACCAGCTCGAGATGCCCGATCTGGAGGGGCAGACCCCGTCCCAGGCGCAGAGCATCCTGCAAAGGCTCGGTTGGACTGGCACCCTCAAGGTGGTCACTGCCCCAACGGACAACTCTGACCTGGTAGGCCGGATCATCAAGCAGGACGTGCCAGCGGGAACCGGGTTCGCTCGCGACCAGACCATCACGGTCACCGTCGGGCAGAGCAGTCCCAGCAGTACCACAAGCCCCAGCGACGGCGACGAGGGGATCTTCGACCCGCCATTCCCGTCCAACCCCAACTGACCCGCGTGTCGTGCCCTGGTGGCCGGTGTGTCGCGCGTTAGCGCACCAGTGCGGCCGAGGCCAGGTTGCGCATCCCGGTCTCCAGCTCGGCCACCCGCACCTCGGGCACTTCGGCCCCGGCGATACGCAGCCAGTTCGCCAGTAGCCGGTGCCCGCCGTCGGTCAGCACTGACTCCGGGTGGAACTGCACTCCGTACACCGGCAGCTCCCGGTGCCGTAGGGCCATCACGATCCCCGAGTCGGTGTGGCCGGTGGCCTCGAGTTCCTCCGGGAGGGTCTCGGGCAGCACCGCCAGCGAGTGGTACCGGGTCGCCACAAACGGCTGCGGCAACCCGGCCAGCACGGCGACGCCATCGTGGTGCACCACAGAGGTCTTGCCGTGCAGCAGCTCAGGGGCTCGCGCCACGGTGGCTCCCCAGACCGCGCCGATTGCCTGGTGCCCCAGGCACACGCCCAGTAACGGGAGGCCCTGCTCGGCGCACTCCCGGACGATGTCCATGCTGGAGCCGGCGCGCTCGGGCGTGCCCGGCCCAGGGCTGATCAGAACCCCGTCCGCGGCGGCAACGTCACCGGCCTCCACCGCGTCGTTGCGCCGGACCACGCACTGAGCACCCAGCTGCGCCAAATAATGCACGAGGTTGTAGACGAAGCTGTCATAGTTGTCGATCACGAGGATGCGCACGCCGGCCAGCATAGGCGTCGGCGCATGCCATGGTGGGTTCGCTCAGCCCGTCGTCACGTCATTGAATGGCAGGCGGGGTTCCAGCCATGGGAACACGACGAGAAACAGCAACGTGACTATCGCCGTTACCAAGATCATCACCTGCAACAGGCGTATCATGAGTGGTCCAGGCAGGTGTCGCCAGATCCAGCCGTACATCAGCCCTCCTCACGCGGCAGCGGTCAGCTCGGGGGGCCGTTGACCCGCGACCTTCGGGTACTGAGCAACCAGGATGCCGTGGACGATGAGCCGTTGCCGGTTGGAGAACTGCGGGTGACACGTGGTCAGCGTGATCAGCTCGATGTCCTGTTTGGGGGGCAGATCGGGCTGGCCGGGCACCGGAGCGATCACCTCCTCCTGCGACGGCAATACGATCGCCTTACCCACCACGTCGGCGTAGCTGCCAGTCAGCGGTTCGACGCCCCGGCACTGCGGCTGCGCGGCCTTGCTGGCCCAGCCGGCGGACTCTCCACGTAGCGGCAGCACCCGGTAAACGAACCAGCGATCGACCGTCTCCACCACAATGGCATCGCAGGACGACAGCAGATCCAGTGAGTTGAAGGGTGAACCCTTGCCGACCCGATGCCCGGCCACCGCGAAATTGCCCGGTTCGCCGGGCAAGGCGGTGCCCTGGTAGTGGCCGGGGCCCACCGCCAAGGTGTCTTGCTGGGTGCCTTCCAGCACGGTGAACACGAAGTCGGATCCGAACGACGGGATGTACATCTTCGCAATACCCTCGCCCTCGATCGGACGGTCTACGATGCCGCGAGGATTGTTCCAGTTGTCATCCAGTGCAGCGGTGGCCTCGCGCTGTTTTCCAGCAGAGGACCAGTCCGTGACGTATGTCTCGTAGAAGACGAAGAGCATCACCACCAGGCCGGCGGTCAGGAGTAGCTCGCCCACCCCGCGGATCGTCGTCCGCACACCGTCACCGCGCGGGCGTGGTGGTTGGGAGCCCCGTACTGGGGACAGCACATGGGCCACGAAACCTCCTCTAAGCCAGATGAGCCGGACGTCGGCACCGAGACGGTAGTGGGTGCCCACATCGTGAAGTAGCCCGGCCCGCCTCTAGGTCGGCGAACGGCTGGCCAGTAGACCCACCCCGACGCCGACGTGCCGGTTCGCCGCTGGATTACGTTAATGTGTGCCCAGCGCCCCACCCGGTGGCTGCCCAGAGTGAGTACCGGAGAGTGACTGATCGGGCGCCCCGCACGCGAATGAGGATGGCCATGCCCAAGTCGAAGGTCCGGAAGAAGTCGGTCTACACCCAACCGGCTGACCAGCGCGGCCCGGTGAAGGCCCATATCGCCGGTCCCTCGCACCCGGTCTACGTCGCCGTCATGCTGGGTCTGATGCTTCTCGGCTTGTTGTGGCTGGTGGTCAACTACCTTGCCATCGACAAGATCCCTCTGCTGAGCAGCCTCGGCAACTGGAACTTTTTGATCGGCTTCACGCTGATGATCGTCGGGCTGCTGATGACCATGCGCTGGCGCTGACCTGATCTAGTAGCCACTGACCGACCGAGTAAAGCGTCCCTGGCCGTGCCGGGGCAGCCGAATGGGTGTGGCGCTCACCCACCGTCATCGAACGACACGACTGCCATTCATCCCCACTGTGGACAACTTCTGTGGATAAGCGTGCGGGACTGAGCGTGTGTGTACTTAAGAGGCGTACACCACGCGCACGTGAGGCGGACATGCGCGGGCGTTAACTGAGCTGGAGGGTCCGCGCGGCTACCCCGACCACGATGACCGCCAGCAGACCAAGCACGGTCACCGCCTGTACCGCCGCCCGCCGATCCCTCGGGGCATACACCAACCCCGCCGTGACGGCTGCGCCGAAAACCAGCCCACCGAGGTGGCCGAGGATCGAGATCCCCGGCACGACAATGCTGATGACCACATTCAGCAGGATGATGGTCAGGGCGGGTCGTGGGCTGCGACGCAACCGCAGCAGCACCACAGCCAGCCCACCCATCAGCCCGAACACGGCGCCGGAGGCACCCGCGACCGGTGTTGCCGGATCGGAGAACAGCAAGACCGCCAGACTTCCGCCCAGCAGCGAGATCAGGTAAACCACCAGGAAGCGGGCCCGGCCCAGCACCAACTCGAGATCCCGGCCGATCACCCACAGGGCGATCATGTTGAAGGCCAGGTGGATTGGTCCGATATGCAGGAAGCCCGAGGTGAGCAGCCGCCACCACGCACTGTCGGCCACCGCTGTCGGTCGTAGCGACCACTGCCGGAAAAGGAGAGCGTCAAAGTTTCTGGAGAGGCTGCGGGCCTGTACCACGGTGACCGCAAAGATCAAGACGTTGATCGCGATCAGCGCCGGGACCACTACCGACTTGCCGGGTGGCTCGGCTCCCGCAACAGTGGCGGCGCGCGGTTGCGTGCGAGCACCCTCAGCAACACAATCCACGCACTGGTAGCCAACCGACGCCTCGCGCAGGCAGGTCGGGCACGCGGGACGGTCACAGCGCGTGCAGCGCACCGAGGTCTCGCGGCCCGGGTGCCGTACGCACACCGGAGTGGTCACGATGCCGCCTCCGCGGGACCAAGCACGTCGGCGGTCACCAGGTCAGACCCCGGCCGGCTCGACCGTCACTCGTTCGACGACGATGTTGTTCACCGGACGGTCCCCACGGGTCGGGGTGCTGGCGATCGCGTCGACCACGGCACGGGAGTCTTGATCGGCCACCTCGCCG
>DASVWA010000079.1:0-1847 GCA_036389855.1 Pseudonocardiaceae bacterium | reverse complement strand
GCCATCGGCACCTGCTTTATTGGGGCGTGTGGGCGGGGCTGGTCGCCGGCTTCGTCATCGACATGTTGCTCACTGCCGCCGGCGCCTAGCCTCGGGGAAGTGACCAAGCTCACCGCCGCCGAGGTCGACGGCGAACGGCCGCTCGTCGCTACGCCAGAGGGATAAAACTCTGCAGTCGTGACGAGAGCCGGGCCGCGTGAGCCGACGTGGCGTGCCTGGCGGTGGTGCTCGGACCGGCTGGGCTGGCCGGGTTGCGGCGGATGATTACTCCGGGGGCTGCATATCCGCTGGTGGTTAAGCGCTCAGCTCTGATCGTGCTGGCAATCGACCACCTGCTGCTCACGACATGATGATCGCGAAAATCGCACGCGCGGGCGAGGGCATCTGACGAGGACACTGAACGCTGTGCACCCCTTCCGGCGCGCGGGGCGGCGCACGAATCTCGCGCTGCTCGTTCTCCTCATGCTGACGCTGGTCAGCGGGGTGGCGGCCTTCGCGGTGGGCAGCCCCGGTCCGGCCAGGATCGTCGTGATGATGCACGGGGTTGCCGGGCTGGCCGTCGTTGCGCTGGCTCCGTGGAAAAGCGTAGTGGCGCGGCGAGGCTGGTGGCGGCGCCGGCCGGGTCGCGGCGCCGGGCTGGTCCTCGCCGTGCTGGTGGCCATCGTGCTCGGCTCGGGCCTGCTGCACACGCTCGGCGGGTTCCGCCAGGTGCTGGGTCTGACGCCGATGCAGCTGCACGTCGGTGGCGCCGTCATGGTGCTCGCCGTGTTGCTGGCGCATCTGAAGCTGCACCCAACGCGGCCGCGGCGCACCGACGTCTCGCGCCGGGCCGCGCTCGGTGGTCTCACCCTGGCCGCTAGTGCGGGCGCGGCCTACACCGTGCTGGAAAGCACCGGTGCTTTGCTCCGGCTGCCTGCCGCCACCCGTCGACAGACCGGCTCCCATCAGCTCGGCACCGACGCTCCGGCGGCGATGCCGATCACTCAGTGGTTCACCGACGCCGTGCCACGCATCGACGCGTCGGCCTGGCGGGTGCGGGTGAGCGCCGGTTCTGTAAGCCGTGAGCTCTCGGCCGACAAGCTGGCGGGAGCGGACACCGTGCGGGCGGTGCTGGACTGCACCAACGGTTGGTACTCCGAGCAAACCTGGCGCGGCACCCGACTGGACCGGTTGCTGCCGCAGGACGCCGGTGGCAGCGTCCTGGTCACCTCGGTGACCGGTTACCGCCGTCGGCTGCCGGCCGCGGACGCGTCTGGCCTGCTGTTAGCTACCCATGTGGCCGGCGCGCCGCTGTCGGCTGGACACGGCGCCCCGGTGCGGCTGGTGGCCCCGGGCCGGCGCGGTTTCTGGTGGGTCAAGTGGGTCACCGCCGTTGAGCTGTCCGATGAGCCGTGGTGGCTACAGTCCCCGTTCCCGCTTCAGTAGGACCAGCAGCCCCCGTGGTGAACTACCCAGTTTTGGTTGGCCCATGGCCTGCTGACCCGGTTGCCCGCGGTCCACGCCGCGATGGATACCGGAGCGCTGGACGAGCCCCGCGCTTGGGTGTTTCGGAGTGGACCACCGAGCTGCACCCCGAGCAGGCCCGGGCGCTGTGCGATGAGTTGCTGCCGCGGGCCACCCGGCTGACCACGGGCCAGTGCATCGAACAGATCAAGAAACTGGCTATCACGGTCGATCCGGAGTGGGCCCGGCGCCGAGCAGGCCGTGGCGGATCGGAAGGTGGTCGGGTATCGCAATCCCGACGGGTCGGCGAACTTGTCCGGGTGCAACCTGCCCGTCCACCGGGTCGCCGCGGCCAGTGGCCACATCGACGTGCTGGCCAAAGCCGCCAAACGTGCCGGGAACGG
>DASVWA010000078.1:0-22581 GCA_036389855.1 Pseudonocardiaceae bacterium | reverse complement strand
GCGACGACACCTGGGAGATCACGAACTGACCCGAGCGATCGCGGATCTCTACCGCATCAGCTGGGTTCGGGTGATCACCCAAGTTAAAGGATCTGCCAGAGGCGCTATCTGACGTGACCGTGGAGGCGCAGATGCGGCAGTGGCTGCGGCTTGACAGTGCTGACTGCGGGTGCTACAAAATGCGCCCAGCGGTAAAGTGGAACAGTCCAGGAGCGCTCACCCGAGGCCGCGCAAGGGCAGACTAAGGAACACAGGAGGTCGAGGAACGGTCGAGATGGAGGTGGTCGCCACGACATTTCGGCGTACATCAGAATCAAGACAGGTTCATTCCCTTCTCAGGGGCTCAGCCATTCGGCTGGGCCCCTTTTCTTTTCACCGTTCATCACCCCCGGTGGATCTGCCCAGGTTTGACGCTGTGGCCGGGAATGCGCGGGAGCGTGCACACGGCACATGAGTAGATCGATGAGTGATCCGGCGGATGCCTGGCTTGCCGCGGATTCCAAGCGTTGCTCGTGCGGCCGCCCCCCGGCCGCACGACAAAGGAGGGCAGTCATGCAGTGGATCGCGGTCGCCACCCCGCCGTTCGGGTCGATCGAGCAGTTCGACGCGGTGCTCGCGCAGCTGGGCGGGAGCCCGATGGCCTCGAGGCGCGCTACGTCGGAACTGCCAGCGGCACGCTCCGGGTCGTCACCTCATGGGAGTCGAAGGCACATGCCGACCGGTTCTTCGCCGAGAAGCTCGGGCCGGCGCTCGCCAAGGTCCTCGGCCCCGAACCGGCGGGTGCGCCCGAGGTCATCGGTATCGACGTCGTGCGCAGCTACGTCCGCGAGCCGGTCGCCTGAGTACCAGTCTCACGGCAGGGCAGTTGGGCGGCCAGCGTGGTGTCCTTCCCGGGCGGGCGCGCAGTTCCAGCCGCCCACCGAGTGCACGGAAAGTCGTATTGGCGCCGTTGATCGCTGCATTCTGACCGTTCGTCGCGTTGTTGTCGTCACCGTCCTGATAGGCGGCTTTTTGTCAGGGTAGTCCGAGGAAATCGGGGTATGAGACCGGGCGGCTGCGACGATCTGCAGGCGGCATTGAGCTGCGTCGACGCACTGCGCGAATCGGTATCAGCACTGCGTCCGCAGGAATTGCTTGATGCGGTGTGCGGTATCGAGATACTAGCCCGGAAGGCTCATGCGACGATGCTGGAACTGGTCGCTGGGCTCGATGCGGCCAAGGTCGCTACCGAACAGGGATTCGGCAATACTTCTCGCCTGCTGGCCGCGATGCTGGATCTGAGTACCGGGCAGGCCCGGGCCCGGATGCGCGACGCCGAAGAGCTGGCCACCCGACGCACCTTGACTGGCGAGCCGTTACCAGCCCACCTACCGGCCACCTCCGCAGCCCTAGCAGCCGGTGCGATCGGCACCGACCAGCTGCATGTGATCACCCAGGCCATGGCAGCGTTGCCGTCCACAGTCAGCCCGTACGATCGCGACTGGGCCGAAGCGACGCTGGCCGAGCACGCGCAAAACTTCGACCCGCGGCGACTGCGGGTAATCGCACGTCGCGTCATTGACCAGCTCGATCCTGATGGACCAGCACCATCTCACGAGCCCGATGACCCGTGTCCTGCAGCCGGTGAGCTATATATTCGCGACCGCCGCGATGGCGGGATCAGCCTGGAGGGCTGGCTGGATGCGCTGCACGGCACGGCGTTTCGCGGACTGATCGAACAACTTGGCGCACCTTGCCCACTGTCCGAAAACATCCCCGACCCGCGCACGCCAACCCACCGCAATGCTGATGCCCTCATCGAGCTGTGCGACCTCGCCCGCGGAAACGGTCAAATGTCGGCTGCCGGTGGGGAACCGCCGCACGTGACCGTCACCCTGGACTACGACACCCTGATCAAACAACTGTCCGGCGCCACCCTGGACTACGGCCGGCGGCTGTCAGCTGCTCAGACCAGGCTGGCGGCCTGCGATTGTAAGATCATCCCGGTGGTGATGGGCGGCGCCGGTGAGCCACTGGATGTCGGCCGTGCCCAACGCACGGTACCGCTGGGTATCCGACGAGCACTCGTCGCCCGAGACCGCGGATGCCGTTTCCCGGGTTGTGACCGTGCCCCTGCATTGTGTCACGCTCACCACGTTCAGGAATGGAATCGCGACGGTCACACCGCCGTGCAGAACTGTGTGCTGCTGTGCCCCACGCATCACCGCTGGGTGCACGCCACTGGCTGGGACATCACCATTCGCGGAAACCTCATCGACTTCCGACCACCCGTTATTTTAGACCCCAACCGAAGACCATTACACAACCCACTTCGGCTCCGAGCCCGCGACATAGCAACGGGGCCACTGCGGCGCCGGGGTGGCGTCGCTACGAAATGGTTCGCGTGGTCGTTGAGGGCCACGGCACCATCGATGTGTGGACGAGGGTGGGGACGGACCGGGTCGGTACGCGCGGCGGGCGCAGACCGATGCCCTGGGCGATTAGGCCGTGCGTGCCACCGCACTCATCGGAGTGCTCGCCCTGCTCTGGGGCTCCGGGTTTTTCTGGATCAAGCTGTCGCTCGATGGGTTCACGCCGGTACAGCTCACGTTCGCCCGACTCGCCCTGGGCGCGCTCGTCCTCGTGCCGATCATCCTCATCCGTCGCTTGCCGCGTCCCCGGGGTCGGACCATGTGGTGCCACCTCGCCGTCTCAGCGCTCGTTGCCAACGCGATCCCGTACACCCTGTTCGCCGTCGCCGAACAGACGGTGTCGTCCAGCCTGGCCGGGGTGATCAACGCGACCACACCGCTGTGGACCGTCCTCATCGCCGTCGCCGCCCGGGCAGACACCCGGCTGACGCCGCGACGCGGCCTCGGCGTCCTCCTCGGATTCCTTGGCGTTCTGGTCGTCTTCGAACCGTGGAACGCAACGACCGGGGGTGCTGTCGGGGGAGTGCTGGCATGCCTCGGCGCAGCGATGAGCTACGGCTTCGCCTACGTCTACCAGTCCAAGTTCCTGACCAACCGTGGCTTCTCACCGCTGACCCTCACAGCCGCACAGCTGGTGGTGGCAAGCGTGATCCTCGCGCTGGCCCTACCCGCCAGCGGTGGCATGCGGGCGCAACCCTCTTCGCTTGCCCTCATCGCTGTCATCGTCCTCGGCGCGATCGGCACCGGTGTGGCGCTGGTCATCAACTTCACGCTCATCGGAACCGAGGGCCCGACCGCGGCGAGCGTCGTGACCTACCTCGTTCCCGCCGTAGCGCTCGCTTTGGGCATCCTCATCCTCAGCGAGCCCGCCCGGCTGACACTGCCTCTCGGCGCGCTGATCATCCTCATCGGCGTCGCCCTCGTCCGTCGCCGTTGACCTGCGTCATTGGTGAACTTCTAGCCGATCTTGCAGTTCACCAGGTCGCATTCCGGCCCGAGGCGGATGTCGAACCGCTGCTCGACACCGTCCCGGATATGGGCCGCGAATTCCATGACCTCGGCGGTCGTGGCGCCACCGCGGTTCGTCACGGCCAGGGCGTGCTTGGACGACAGCGCGACGGTGCCGCGACCCCAGTCGTGGCCGTACCCACGGGGGAAACCGGCATGATCGATGAGCCACGCTGCGGACAGCTTGGTCCCCGCGGGGTCAGGATATTGCGGGCATTCCCGTGCTTTGTCGGGTACTGAAATCAGCACCGGATTGAGGAAGAACGATCCCACGCTCCAGGTGTCGTGGTCGTCGGCATCAAGAACCATGCCCCGCTCCCGGCGCAAAGCGAGGACAGCGTCTCGAACCTCCGACGTCGGCGCCGTTTCACCAGGGAAGACACCGAGCCGGTCGGCCAGAGCCGCATAGCGGACAGGGCGGGATCGGGTGCCGCGGGCCAGCCGGAATGTCACGTCCAGGACCACGTAGCGGTCGGTGTGTTTGAAGACTGACTGCCGGTGGCTACCAAAGCCGCACCGGTCCGGTCCCCACTGCTCGGTCGCGCCGGTCACCCGGTCATACACGGTCAGACGGTGAAGCAACTCTGACGTCAGGCCGCCGTAGGCGCCCACATTCTGCACCGGGGTCCCGCCGGTCGAGCCCGGTATGCCCGACAGTGGCTCCAGCCCCGCAAGGCCCGCGTCGAGAGTCGCCCTGACGACGGTGTCCCAGTCGACGCCGGCGTCGACGGTGACATCTTCTCCATGGAACGTCAGCCCGGATGTGGCAACGCGCACCACGAGACCGTCGAAGCCCTGATCGCCGACGACAAGGTTGGAACCACCGCCGATCACGAGCACCGGCTTGCCCGCGATATCGGCTTGCCTGATCAGCGCGACCAGGTGTTCAGTCGCGCACGCGACCTGGTACTCGCCGGCGGGACCGCCGAGGCGCATCGTCGTGAGCTCGGCGAGCATCGTCTGCACGGCAGCGCACATTACCGTCGCGCCCGACTCGCCCGGCCCTGCGACCGCGGCTACGGTGGTGAAACATCACTGTGAGCGGGAGGCCAGTGTGAACGTCGGCGACGATGTGGCGTCCGCTCCGGCCACGGCGTATTGCCCGGTCTGCTGGGGCGCCGGTCAGCTTTACGCGCCTGCAGCTCCGGTTGATCACCCGGATTCCAGCTGCAGCAGTTGTTGCACATCCACGATCGAGGGCATGGAGCCCTATCCCTGCCCCCGCTGCACGGGAACTGGGCTCGTGCCCCGACTGAACTGACCTCGCCCCCGAACGTGCTGGACGCCGTGCTCTTGGTGTTGCTGGTCTACGTGTTGTTCCGAGGCTGGCGGCAAGGTGCGGTGTCGCAGATCGCCGCGTTCGCCGGTCTGGCGCTGGGGCTGCTCGTGGGGATGTTGGTGGCGCCTGCGATCGGCGGGTTGTTCGTCGACGAGCCGGGGCAGGCCCTGGCGCTCCTGACACTCGCCGTGCTCTTCGTTGCGATGCTGATCGGCCAGGGCATCGGCGTACGCATCGGCTTACGCCTGCACGGTGCCGTGCACCGCGCCGGGGTCGGCACGGCCGACCGGGTCGCGGGCGTGGGAGTCGGCGCGCTGGGCCTGGTACTGGTTGTCTGGCTGCTGTCGAGTGTGCTGGCACAGGGCCCGTTCCCCGGCCTCGCGCAGCAGGTCCGCAGCTCCCAGGCAGTCCAAGCCGTGGACGCCGCACTGCCACCGCCCCCAGACGTCGCCGGCCGCATCTCCGGTTATCTCGACGACCAGGGCTTCCCGCAGGTGCTCGCGGGCGCGGGCCGCGGGATCACGGCGCCACCGGTGCCGCCCACTGCCAGCGAAGCGGTGCAGGCAGCGGCCGCCGCCGGGCAGCCGAGCACGGTGCAGATCCTCGGGCTCGGCTGCGGTGCCAAGATCGGCGCCGGATCCGGATTCGTCACTCAACCCGGGTTCATCGTCACGAACGCCCACGTGATCGCCGGTTTCGACCGGTTACGCGTGCGGGATGTTGCCGGCGAGCACCCGGCCGTGGCGATCCACGTCGACCCCGCGCTCGACATCACCGTGCTGTCCGCCCCGGAAGTGCAGGCGCCCGCGATCGGATGGACCGATACCGCGGCCACTCGCGGCACCGAAGGGGTGACTCTCGGATTCCCTGGCGCGCAGTCGCAGATGGAGGTGCAGCCGGCGACGGTGCGCACCCGGATTGACGCTGTGGGACGCGATATCTACGGGGAGGGCAGCGTGCGGCGGGAGATCCTCGTCCTCGCCGCTGCCCTGGTGCAGGGGGACTCCGGTGGCCCCTTCGTCACCAGCGACGGCCTCGTCGGCGGCGTCGTGTTCGCCGGCAATCCCGAGGACCGCGCCACCGGGTACGCATTGACCGCGGAACAGGTCCGTCCGGGCATCGAGGCCGCGATCGCTCGGAATCAGGAGGTCGGCGTCGGCGCCTGCCGCTTCTGACCTTCCGTTGCTTACGCCTCGACGTGCGTCGCGCGGATCTCGTGACCTGCGGAGGTGAGGCAGCGCCCGCTGGCGAGGTCAAAGCGCCAGCCGTGCAGCGCGCAGGTCAGCACGCCGTTGTCGACGCTGCCGAACTTGGTGAGGTCGGCGCGCAGGTGCGGGCAGCGTCGCTGCACGCGCCAGCCGTCGAGCTCGACGTCGTGGCCGTCGTCGTTTTGCTCGTCGTACCAGTTCTCGACGTAGTCAATGCGTTCTTCGGACAGGCATTTGAAGAAGATGTAGACGTACTCGTTGTACTGCCCGACCCGGCTGGCGGTGAACCGGCACGACAGGAACAGGCTGTTGGACCAGTCGACCTCATGACGTGCGACGTTGGTCGCGATCAGGTCCGCGGTGGTGGACAAGCGGTAGCGGCAGCTCTCCCCGGCGTAGCCGCGGACCTCCCGAGCGGGGAAGTCGATGACAACCGACAGCTCGCCGGCGTCGAGCCGCACCGGACCGCCCACTCCCTCGCAGATGTTGTCGGCGCGCTTGAGCAGCGGCTCCCACCAGACCTTGAGCTTCTCGAGCAGATCGACGGGCACCGGCGCGCGGCTTTGCCGCTCCCGGGACAGTTCAGGCTGCTTGCGCGCTTGCAGCTCGCGCAGGTACCCGGTCTTCTCCTCGAAGATGTGCCGGATCTCGCCGTCAGTGTGCCGCTGGTGGGTCAGCGTGCAGTGCGGGCCGTCGAGCTGCGCGACGGTGCCAGGCAGCAGCAGGTGCGCCGACACCGCGGGCCGAGCGGCGCGCAATTCGGCCAGGAACTGCACCTGGTCGGTGAAGATGCTGGCTCCGTCGACACCGGTGCCGTTGAGATCGAACAGCTCCTCATCTAGGAAGCACGGCGGCCCGGCGTTGGGAAACACGTGCGCGGCGCCGACGGCGTCGATGTAGCGCAGCGCCCGGTCGGACTGCCCGGCCCGCTTGCGCCGTGCGAACTCCCGCTTGGCACCTTCAGGCAGGTCATAGACCATCGGCCACCAGATCGCGCCGGAGAACTGGGTGAAGTAGGCGTGCACGTCCCCGAACTCGCGCAGCGCCTCGATGTCGAGCGGGTGCGCGTCGTTCTGGTTCAGCACCACGGTGCGTCCATCGTCCAGCGACAGAGCCGAATCCCCGATCGGGCCGTCACTCGGACCGGTCAGCGACGTGATCATGATGCGTAGGCCGTCACGCTCGATGGGGACGCCGCTTTCGGTGCGCAGGAACGTCGTGAAGCCCAGCGCCGCCAGCTCGCGCTCCAGTTCGTCGGTGGGATATTCCGGCAGCAGTACCGTGATGTCCTTGCGGACGTGGTGGGACAGCAGCTCGGCGTCGAAGTGGTCGCGGTGCAGGTGCGAGACGTAGAGGTAGTCGGCCTGCCCGAGGTTGTCCCAGTCGAGCTGGCTGTTGTCCGGGAACGGGAACCATGACCCGAAGAACGCCGGGTGCACCCACGGATCGCACAGCACATCGCCGGCGTGCGTCTGGATGAGCAGCCCGGCGTGCCCGAGCCCGGTGACCCGCATCCCATCTCCTCTGTGTCCCTGGGTTTTGGCTGTGTCGTGGCTGCAAGCGACTGCAGCTTATCCGGCGTGCTGACACGCTGAACCGTCATGCAGCACAGCACGGTCGAGACCGTGGCCATGGACGACGAAGCGACCTTCGGGACGATCCCCCAGCTGCGGGTGCAGGGGCTGCGGGGCCTGGCAGGAGGCAGCGCTGGCCTGGTTGCGCGACGCTGAGCCCGAGCCAGTGGCCTTTCTCGGCAGCAATCTGGGCATCACCACACCCGAGGAGCGTGACGCGCTACTCGCCGGAATCGCCGGCACGCTCCGGGCCGGCGACCGCTTGCTGGTATCGGTGGATCTGCAGAACGGTATTTTCCTGTTTGTCCGCTCGAACTAGTCGCTGCCGGCGAGGACCGAGGCGTTCGGTTTAATCAGATGTTAACGAGGGTACCTACTGCGACGTGTGGTTGCTCAGACCGCCTGGCGTGTACCGGCCGCAGGCAGATACGTGGTTATTGGCGCAGGCTCTGCACGACGCTACGATTCCCTGTGCGGCACGTGTTCTGGATCTGTGTACCGGAACCGGCGCGCTGGCGGTCGCGGCGGCCCACGCAGGCGCAGCGCACGTCACGGCGGTGGACATCTCACGCCGAGCCGCGATGGCAGCTCGGTTCAACACCATGATTCGTGGGCTCCCCGTTCGAGTTGTGCGTGGGAATATGCTGAAGTTTCTCGCCGGTCAGCAGTTTGACGTCATTCTCGCTAACCCACCCTACGTGCCGTGTGCACACCCGGACGTCCCCCAACGTGGACGGAGTAGGGCGTGGGACGCGGCTTTGGATGGCCGGGCACTTCTCGATCCGCTATGCACTAATGCTGCTGAACTACTTTCGGCCGGCGGAATGCTGTTGGTGGTTCATTCCGCAGTATGTGGAGTCGAGACCACTTTGGACGTGTTGCGCCAGCGAGGCCTGAAGGCTGCCGTGGTGGCTCGTTGTATGGAGCCATTTGGCCCGGTGATGCGGAGCCGGATTGAACTGCTGGAGCGGCAAGGACTGATCGAAATCGGACAGCGCTACGAGGAATTGGTGGTGATCCGTGGTGACCGGCCCGATCCACAACCGTGATCCGCAAAGCTCGGATGCCGGACTGTTGCGCCGAGACCGAAGGCGGGTCACCGTGGTCGCCGGCGGGCCGGTACTCGTCGAAGGACCGGTCGAGTTGGTCACCGATGACGGTCAGGTCGTCACCTCGGATCGGTTCGTGGTGGCAGTATGTGCATGCCGGCGTAGTCGGCGGTACCCATTCTGTGACGCCAGCCACCGCCGGCGCGTCCGCGAGGACGCCGAGGACTCTGTTGGATCAAACCTGGACTGAGTGCTCCGGCAGCGCGCGATGTAGCGACGTCGTACCACTGCCCCAGGCGTTGAGCAGGTGTCTGGCCAATCGGGCTTCCAGCAGTTCAGTCGCCGCAATACCGAACACGATGTCCGCAGCGAGGTGCGGTTCCCGGCGAAGCAGGTCACCAATCACATCTCGGCGCAACACTTGTTCATGCACGGCATCGGCTTCGACATGCTCGGTGAAAAAAAGTGTGCAGGCCGGTGGAGCGCCCAGCCGTTCCATTGCCTGGCTTATCCGTCGCGCGCTGGGCACACTGGTGACTTCGGCAACCGCGAAGTGCCCGACCATGGCACCACGCAGCCTGCGATGCAGGCCGAACATCGACATCATGTTCACGACCGCGAGTGCCGGTCCGGGCACATCATCCAGATAATGCAAATATGCTGGAGACAACCCGGCGGCAGCCATGAGATCCGCGTACAGCTGGGCATGCACGCGCTCGCCACGACCGCCACCGAACTCGTCGAACTCGACCGCCACCAGTGACGCCTTGGCCTGCCCTTGCAGGCGAGGAATGAGCCAGGCGTGCGGATCCGCTTCCTTCAGGTGATACACCGAGCGGTGCACGATGTACTCACGCATCTGCCACCACTGGGCAACGTCGCGAAGGTAATGCGAGACCCCGTTCCCGGGTACTGGCTCCACCAGCACCGCGTCCAGTGCAGCGGCGACGTTATCGGGGCCAGTTTCGCCGCCGTTGATGTCGCCGCGCAGTGCGGTAAGGAAGGCGCGCTCCATCGCTGCACGCAGTCGAAGCAGCTCCGGTTCCCACTCCCACAGCGAATCGACGCCGTCGAAACCTCGGTAGTGCAGCTCGTAGCAGGTATAGAGAGCCAGGGTCAGATCCTCGCCATACGGGTCGGCCCGATCGACCTCCGTCAGCGGCAACGGCTCAAACGCCGGATATTGCCGCAGTGCCTTGACGACGGTCGCCGACAGCGGTCCCCGGGGTACCGGTAGTCGACGGGTGACAACGTGCGCAGCGCTGGCGGCAGCGGTGAGGGCCATCGGCTCTCCAACTCAACGTCGGTAGTTGCACGGAACTATGCCTAGTGCCTACCTATGCGGTCTGCTGCAGTGGGAGTGGGTGACGTAGGAGAACAGTAGTTCCTCGGCGGTTCGGTTCGACGCGCGCTTCGTTGGTGAGTTTATGCATGAGTGGGAGTCCGCGGCCGCGTCGACCGGTGGGAACTGCGGGGGGTCGCCAGGTGCCGTTGTCAGTGATGGTGACGGTGATCTGGCGGTCGACGGCCGTGGCATGTAGCCGCATGGAGCCGGGTTCCCGTTGCGCCGGGTAGGCGTGCTCGGCCGCGTTGGCGAGTGCTTCGTACACCGCGAGGGTCAGGTCGTTGGCGTCGTCGTCTTCGACAAGCGCCTGGACCCAGCGGCGGAAGGCTCGGCGCAGCGCGGTGGCGTTGTACACGGTCGCGGAGGTCGTGACGTCCAACGGCGGTAGCGCGAGTAGCCACTGGGAGCCGGAGGGCCGGGTGAGCAGCCCGTCGAGTGGACGAGTCATGACATCGGGATACCCCTCATCTGGGTGGGTTTAACCTTCCTCCTCGCGCTTCCTTCTACCAGAGCAATGTGACGCGGATTGGCCGAGCACGGTGTCCCCCGTAGTGCAGCGCAAAAACGGAAGTTTACCGCTGAGTGAGATGGGGTAACTGACAGCAACCACGGTCTTGGTGTCCGCAACCGGCGCCGGGCCGTACAAGGCAGATCGGCGCCCTCCGGGGCGTCGGAGTGGCTGTAAGGAGGGAGCTGGAGATGGGGTTACTACCGGGCACGTTGAGTATCGCAGGACCGTTGTCGTCCGACCTCCTGAGTCTGGAGGTCGCCGAGCACGGACCCGACGCGCGGGTGGTCACCGTCGTGGGAGAGATCGATGCGCTGACCGCACCGGAGCTGGCCACTTTTCTGACCGCGCAGGTGGTCGCGGCCCAGGTTGTGGTGGTCAACCTTGATGGTGTGCGGTTCATGGGGTCTGCCGGGTTGTCCGTGCTGTTCGAGGCCAGCGAGCTCGCTCATCGAGAAGACCGCGACCTGCGGTTGGTGTGCAACTCTCAGACCGCCAACTGGGCACTGGAGGCCACCGGACTACGAAAGCAGTTCACCTTCGCGGACAGCGTGGCGGACGCCCTGCAGCACGTGACGTGACGGCGCGGTCCCCGAAGGGCACAGGGCCTACTCGGCAGCGGCTGCGGTGTGGGCAATCATGTCGAGGTGAGCAGCCCATCCGCCACCTTGTTAATCTTGCTGTTCGTGCTGATCGGCGGTTACTTCGCGGCGTCGGAGATCGCGCTGGTCTCGCTGCGCGAGGGACAGATCCGGAGGCTGGCCGAGCGCGGCTGGCGTGGCAGGGCGGTCGCGCGTTTGAGCGAGGACTCCAGCCGGTACCTGTCCGCAGTCCAGATCGGTGTCACCGTCGCCGGGTTCTTCGCGGCGAGCTACGGCGGTGCGACCACCGCGGTCAGCCTGCAGCAGGTGCTGATCAGATGGGGACTGCCCGAGGCACTGGCCGAGACGGTGGCGCTGGTGGCCGTCACGTTGATCGTGGCCTATGTCTCGCTGGTGCTCGGAGAGCTCGTGCCCAAGCGGCTTGCTCTGCAGCGGCCCGAGTCGGTGGCGCTGTTCGTCGCGCCGACCCTGGACCGCATCGCCCAGTTGTTCCGCCCGGTGATCTGGCTGCTGTCGGTGTCGACCAATACGGTCGTGCGCCTGCTGGGCATCGACCCGCACGCCAAGACCGACGACGTCAGCGAGGAGGAGCTGCGAGCCCTGGTCGGTAGCCACGAGCAGCTCACACCAGAGGAGCGGCGGGTCCTCACCGATGTCTTCACCGCTACTGACCGGGTTCTGAACGAGGTCATGATCCCACGGACTGAGGTCGATTTCCTGGCGGGGACAATGCCGATCGAGGAGGCTGCGGATTACATCGCCAGTCGACCACACTCCCGATACCCCGTCGTCGGCGACACCCCAGACGACGTCTTGGGCGTCGCTCACGTCCGTGACGTGCTCACCGCCGTCCACCACCGTCATCACGGTCACTCGCGGGTAGAGCAGCCTCAGACCGTCGCCGAGCTCGTTCGGGATGCGCCCTGGCTGCCTGGGACGCTGCCGCTGGTGTCGGCGTTATCCCAGATGCGCCGCCGTGGGCATCTCGCCATCGTCGTGGACGAGTACGGCGGCACGGACGGCATCGTCACGCTTGAGGACCTCATCGAGGAACTGGTCGGCGACATCGAAGACGAATACGACCCACGCGGTCGACCCAGCCGCCGGCTCGACGACGGCAGTATCGAGCTGGACGGGCTGTTGCACCTGGACGACGTTCGTGAACTGGTCGGTCTTGAGCTGCCGGAGGGCCCTTATAACACTCTCGCCGGCTTTGTG
The DNA here is from genome assembly GCA_036389855.1 of Pseudonocardiaceae bacterium. Classification (GTDB taxonomy): domain Bacteria; phylum Actinomycetota; class Actinomycetes; order Mycobacteriales; family Pseudonocardiaceae. The sequence goes on along the minus strand of DASVWA010000078.1, from coordinate 10,379 downwards.
GTGTCCCAGCTTGGCCACATACCGGCGGTGGGAGACTGCGTCGAGGCACTGGACCACCGGTTCACCGTCACGGAACTGGACGGCCGGCGCATCGCACGCGTCCGCATTGCAGCTACCGATCCACCACCCGCCGCGCCCGAAGGCTAACAGTGTGGATCTGACTCCGAGTTTCCTGGCTTTGATTGACCATTTATCGTAATTGGCTTTTCAATGAGATGCGGCTCCGGTTCGGAATCATGTGGGGTGAACCAGGGAGCATGAGCAGGTGCGTCCGGGCACAGTGTCCACTTCCGCCCGACTCGGTCGACGCCTATGGGATAGATCGTCAGGGCGCCGTCGGCCTCGATGTGCAGACGGATAAAATGCTTGAGGTCCTGGTGGTGCTGGGCTCCGTACCCCTCGGTTTGGTGAAGGCCAAAGCAGTTGGTGGCCCAGAGATAGCCCGACAGCCCCACCATCCCCCCGATGCCACCCACCACGCCGACCGTGCTGAGGAAGGCGACCACGGACCACACTCCCCCAAGCCCGAAGGCAGCCGACAGCCACGAGGCGGCAACCATGACTCCGGCCACGGCCGCGACTTGTAGCGTCGAATGGACGATCCCAACCAGGAACCGACCGACACCCCTGGCATCGTGGGCGAAGCGCACCGTCGCGGCCAAGGACAGCATCATCAGGAGGATGAGGAGGAAGAACGTCGGGCTCTCCCACAAAGCGTGACGCAAGTCACCGAGGCCAAGCGAGATGTGGCGATCTTCCAGATGCAGCCCGAGCATGAATGCCAACAACACGTGGACGGCTCCGAACACTGCGGCAAGTGGCAGGTTGTAGGGAGGAAGCAGCCAGATCCGCTTCCTCAACCGCCTTGATACCGCCGGTGACGGATAGGTCTCGATTCTGCGGTAGGCGACAGATCCCGCTGCTCTGGAAAGGTGCATGCGCTCGGGGAGGTTGTGGGTGGGATGTAAAAAGGCGCCGCCACCGCCCGAGATGATGTGCTGGCGGCAGCCACCCTCCTCCTGGTAGCGGGCGTAGTGGTGCTTTCCACTTTTGAGGTACAGCAATAGCTGGGCGCCCCTCGGCTGGATGACCTCACGCTCCAGGTACTCCACATCCCGGTCGGAATGGACCTCGGTCGGCTTCCTGCCGCTCTGGACCTCCTTGGCGGTGCACAGGATGACGCGGTCGCCAGGCTGCACCTGCTCCGCAGCGACGTCGGCGAAATACTGCAGTTGAGTTTCGTCGATGAAGGACCCGAACTGGATATCGATGCCCCATAGCCACCAGCCGTTCGGCAGCTTGAGCGCGAAGTAGCTCCGACGCTGCCGCGTTGTCCATCCACCGATCCAGCGGTTGCGGCAGAAGATGCTGGTGAAGTTGACCAGCCCGTCGTACCAGTCGTGGCTTCCGGGAATGGCGAAAAGCTCAGGAGCTTGTCCCGGGACGCACGGCAGTGCCGCCCGGTACGGACCCAGCATGCGGTTCTCGTACTCCGCGGCGTTGGGCACCGGGTACGCCTGGTCGCCCCCCATGACAAGGATCCGCCCCCGCTCAGTGGCGTAGCTCTCACCGTCCCAGTCGAGCTTGAGCTCTTCAGCGGCCAGGAGCCTGGCAATGGTGTAAGTCGAATTCCACCCATCGCCGACGTCGGCCACATAATCCAGCCACAGATGAGCTTGACCGGAGTGATCCGAAACCTCGGCTGGCTGCAGTGCCTGTAACTCCCGGCTGTCGGCGTAGGAGCTGAAGATGCCTGAGAGTAGTACCCGGACAGCGGTGTCGACGAGCTGGTGCGGATCGAGCCAACGCACCATGGGCCGGCGCACGAACCCGAGGTCGGAAGGACGAGACGGCCGTGGGGGGCACGGCGGCGGCGTATCGGCGGAACCCGCAGGTGTCTCAGCCATGCTGACATTCTTGCATCCAGTCCGCGGGGGCCATTGCCGTCACGGACAGTAACAGGATATCCACATCCACGCTTTAATGGAGTTGCAGCGTGAGAAAGCGGTACATCAGTACTGGTATGTTTTACACACAGCGCCAGCTAAGGCAGATGATATAGCTCATTCGCGCTGGAGTGGGTCAGGCTAAAGGGTCTCCAACTTCTTCTGTCCGATCTGGTGAACCACCTCATCAGCGGTCTCCTGCGTCGTTTAATTCCATGAACCTCGGCGTGGCGGTCGACGGAACACAAAGCAAATTTGAAGATTCACCTTATGCTGCCGAGATCTTGAGAGGCGCGGTCTGTCTGTGTGGTCTGAAGTGATCGAGCGTGCAAGTGGGGCTAGAGAAGGAAGGAAGACACCAACATGCCGCACCGCGAAGGCACCCGGCGAATAGGACGCGTCCGAGCGTGCCTGGCGTTCATTTCATCGATCCTCATCCTCACCGTGCCCACTCCGGCAGCGGCGGACGAGGCCGCCCCACCGGGCTATGGATACTTCTCCGTCCAGCTGACCGGAAGGCACATCCCTGGCGGCGGCGACTCCCATGGGCAGGGACACGCCCGGCTCGAGCTCGACCCAGAACACGAGACAGCCTGCTTTGTTGTCACCTGGAACAAACTCGACGGAGCGGTGACCGCCTTCCATCTCCACGCCGCCCCCGCAGGGCAGGAGGGCCCACATTGGATCGATTTCTTCAACGACAAGCGCTTCGCCGGAGCCCGAAACACGGTCTCCGGCTGCGTTCATGTGGACGGCAGCCACGGGATGAGCCCACGAGACAAGATCCAGGCCGTCATCCACGATCCGTCCAACTTCTATCTCAACGTCCACTCAACTGAGTTCCCCGACGGAGCAATCCGCGGACAGCTGGGTTAGTGAGGCGGGGACCGGCGGAGGCGGCGCTCAATGCTCCTCCGCCGGTTAGCCCTCCACTCGTAGATCGTCATTATGTAGGCGGACCTGGGAGGTGGCCGCGTGAACGACTTATGGTCTGACGACTTCGAGGTGCTGCACTGGGTGATCGAGCGGTTCCAGCGCAACGGACACAGTATCGAGGTCGGCGAGGCGCTGCGCGTCTTCCCCGAGGAGCAATACGACAGCGTGCGCGAGTCGTTGCGCCGCTTGAGCACCCACACCTACCTTGTAACGGTAAACGGCGGCGGGATAGGCAGAAGTGCGGGGACAGAGCCACCGGTGGTCAAGGACGTCACCGAACGCGCGCTGCGAGTCGCCGGTGCATTGCCGGACAACGCCGAACTGCTGACCGACCGGATGCTGGCGGTGCTCATCGAAGGCGCAGTGAACGAACCCGACCCCGAGAAGCGATTCAAGCTCAAGGCCGGGCTCGAGGGCGTCGGCGGAATGACCCGAGACGTGCTTGCCGACGTTGTTCGTGCTGCGATTGCCAGGTCAACCAGCGCCGCCTGGCCCTGGTCGCACCCCCGCGACACGATCGCCCAGAACCGACCCTAGCTCCGTCAGTACCCGAGGGCGGGGTCGACCACGCCGAGGAGTGGCTGTCCGGCTGCGAACCGTTCGACGTTGCGTCGGATTCGATCGGCGAACAGGGGCTCGGCCATTTCCCAGGTGTTTGCGGTGTGCGGTGTGATCAGGCAGTTGTCAAGGCTCCACAGCGGGTGGCCGGCGGGCAGAGGCTCGGGTTCGGTCACGTCAAGGGCGGCTCCACCGATCGACTTGGCTTGCAAGACAGCGACGAGGTCGTCAGTGACTACGTGCGCGCCGCGGGCCACATTCACCAACCATGCGTGCCTTTCCATACGCTCGAGTTCCGGTGCGCCGATGATGCCGACAGTCTCAGGCGTGAGAGCCAGGGCGAGCACGACGAGGTCGGCGCCCGGGAAGGCCTCGTCCAGCCGGTCAGGGCCCACTACCCTCGCCGCGCCCTCGAGCGGTTCGGGGCGACGGCGTACGACGGTGACGTCCACCGCGAACGGCGCCAGGAGCGCAAGCAGGGCTTCGGTGATCCCTCCACCGCCGACCACGGTGACCCTCCCACCCATCAACCGGCGTCCCGACGGTGGCCCCCATTCCCGTGCCCGCGCTCGGGCGGGCAGTTGCCGCAGGCCGGCCAATCCCAAGGCCAAGGCGTGCTCGGCGACCGGCGAGGCGTATGCCCCCTTCGTACTGGTCCAGACCCGCTGACCGTCGATGACTGGGAGGAAGCGGTCTATGCCCGCGAACGGCAGCTGAACCCATCGAATGCCGGGTACCACAGCCAAAAGTTCACCGAGCCCGGGCTCGTCGAGGGGATCGGTCCACACCAGTGCTTGCGCGTCGGCGACATCCACGACCGCGCCGCCACCCGCGCGAATGGCGTCGGTGACGATTGGCGTGGGCGGCCCTGGCGCCACGGCACAACGTACGTTCATGCGCCCCCACGATAAAGGCCCGGGTCAGGTAGTGAGTTGCTCGAAGTAGCGGTTGATCGACGATGCCCGGTTGCCGCTGATGTCCTTGATCGCCTGGATCGTCTGGTCGGGTCCTTGGTCCGGGAGCAGGGCGGCTGCCTCAGACGCAAAGGCAGCTGCGCAGCTCTCCGACTTGGCCCAGAAGTCGGAAACGCTTGTGGCGGTAGCAGCAATGATTGCTTCCTTGGCCAACGAGTTGGCTCGCCTGGCGATTTCGGAACACTCGTCGCGGAAAGTGCCGATCGCAGTTGCGGCGGCGGCAGCTGAGGCCTGCCGACACCGGGCCATGACCGCCTGGACTTCTGGGAGGCGCTTGCCTTGTGATGCGCTGGCCACGACGTTGGTCATGCAGGTCTGCTCGGAGTCGTTGATCTCCAGGAGTTGCGCTCGGAGTCGCTCGACGGGATCAGCCAGCTCGGGCGGGAGGGCCGACATCGAGGCTCCTTCCGTCGTGACATCACGGGGCCGTGCGATACAGCCTGACACCGATGCGGTGCAGGAGGAAGGGCCAGACCGCAGGCGGCCAGCCACGCGCTGGAATACGGTCCCAGCAGTGCGGGGCCGTCCCCACAAGGGACACCAGCAGCGGATGGCGATGATCACCTGTGAGGCCCCCGGTTTGGAAGGCTGCGCTCGACGCGTGGGTGTTACAGCTCACCGTTGTGGGTATGTTGCGCGGCATGAGTGAGGCGAGTGGGTCGGGTGACAGGGCACAGGAGCTCAAGGCGCGGGTCGCCCAGAAGGCCCAGGAGGTGCGCACCCAGGCGATGGTGAAGGCCCCGCAGCTGGCCGGAGCGGCGACGCAGCAGGCCCAGCGGCTGGTCCAGGACAAGCCGGGTGCAGCGGTGGGCGGGGCGCTGACCGTGTTGGGGTTGCTGATCCTCCGTCGCCGCGGACGCCGGCGGGAGAAGGCTAAGAAGGTCCAGCAGGTCCGTGGGCGCTCCAGGACAAGCCGGGCTCGGCGGTGGGCGCGGGCGCTGGCCGTGCTGGGGTTGCTGATCCGCCTCCGTCGACGCCGGCAGAAGGAGGACTCGTGAAGATCCTTTATAGACCGCTCAGCTTGGTCGTCAGCGTGCTCGGCGGGATACTCGCCGGTGCGGTCTTCAAGAAGGTGTGGGCCGCGGTCTCCGGTGAAGAGGAGGCCCCGCAGGCCACCTCGCCGGACCACAGTACCAAGGAGGTGCTCGTCGCCGCCGTGGTTCATGGGGCGATCTTCGCCGGGGTGAAGGCTGTGGTGGACCGGGCCGGCGCCAAGGGCTTCAAGAAGATCACCGGTACTGATCTTGGGACGTAGGTCCCGGTTGCCCGTCGGCTACCCGCCGGAGACGTCAGGCCGCACTGCCGCGTTCGGCGCTTGACCCGGCGGCGACCGCGGTCAGAGCGTGCGCCGCCGTCGATTCGCGGTATCGAGCTCAGCGCCGGATACTTCCGGGCGCGATCGATCGACGTTGGCGTAGAGGGCGGTGGGAATGTTGGTACAGCACACCCACGAGCATGGGGAAGTGGCTCCCGGACGTGCTGCGGGTGGCGAGCCAGAAGGCCCTACTGAGCTGTCCAAGCGCTCGTGGTGGGCGGTACTCAAGCGCACTGTGCGGGAATTCGGTAAGGACAATTTGACTGATTGGGCCGCAGCGCTGACCTACTACAGTGTTCTGTCGATCTTTCCCGCAATGATCGTGCTCACTGCAGTGCTGGGTCTGCTGGGGCCCTCGGCGACACAGACGCTGATCGACAACATCAACACTATGGCTCCCGGGCAAGCTGGGGGCGTCCTGGTCAATGCGATCAAGGAGTTGCAGTACTCCGAGGGGCTGGCCGGAGTGTTGGCCATTATCGGTCTTGCCGGTGCGCTATGGGCGGCCTCGGGGTACATCGGGGCATTCATGCGAGCTTCCAATGCCATCTACGAGATGCCCGAAGGGCGCCCAGTGTGGAAGACGGTGCCGCTGCGGGTGGGTCTGACCCTGGCGGTGGTAGTGCTGCTGGCATTGTGCGCGGTCGGCGTAGTCGCGACCGGGGCTGTGGCTGATCGTGCTGGGCAACTACTCGGGATCGGCTCGACAGGCGTGCTGGTGTGGGACATCGTCAAGTGGCCCGTGATCGCCGTGCTGGTCAGCTTGGTGTTCGCCTTGCTGTACTGGGCATCCCCCAACGTCAAACACCCCAGGTTCCGTTGGTTGAGCCCAGGTGGTGTGCTCGCTGTCGTGGTCTGGGTGCTGGCATCGGCCGGGTTCGCGTTTTATGTGGCCAATTTCGGCTCTTACAATAAGACCTACGGTTCGTTGGGTGGGGTGATCGGTTTCCTGGTATGGCTGTGGATTTCCAACATCGCCATCCTGCTGGGTGCGGAACTCGACGCTGAATTGGCCAGGGGTCAACGCATCGAAGCCGGCCAGCCTGCAGAACAGGAGCCGTTCCTGCCGCCCCGTGACACCCGCGCCATGAAGGAGCAAGATATCCCGCCTGCCACGCACAGTTGATCAGCACGGCTGCGGGGTACGTGGCGTGAGCGAATTAAGTATGATCATGTCCGAGGATGCTGTTGGACCACCAGCGCAGCACCTCAGGAGGTCCGGTCGGGCAGTTGGTCAGTGACGCGACGAACAAATCACGCGGCTGGTGCGTGACGAGATGCGGCTTGCCGCCGCCGAACTCCAGCAGAAGGGTAAGCCCCGCCACTGCTGACCGGATGCCTCGCTGTCCTGTAGTCGACGCCGGAGTTAGGCCGAGCAAGCTGGTTGGGTGGTTGAAAAGCGCCAAGGAGGGGTATCTCGTCGCGAGCACGATAGCGCTGGGCGCGTGGTAGGGGCGCGGGTTGCGCTGGCTGTGTGATGGATCGTTACAGCCGTACGGCAACGGGTTGGTGCATTCAGGGCAATCTATCAGTGGCGAGGTGATTGTGAAGGGTCCGGATTTGCCGCTGGCTGACGAGTTGGCCGCGGTGTTCGCGCGGATGTCGGGGCTGTTGCTGTCCGAGGAGACAGTGAGTACCGCATTGCGCCTGGTGACCTCGCTGGCGGTGGAGTCCATCCCGGGCACGATCGGTGCCGGAGTCACTTTGCTGGACGATCAAGGCTGCAAGACCACCGCGGCTGCGTCGGATCCGCTGGTGGAGCGGGTGGATGGCCTGCAGTACGAGCTGAATGAGGGTCCGTGCCTGAGCGCTTGGGTCGAACGCGCCGTCTTCCGGGTCGAGGACCTGGCCCGGGAGACCCGCTGGCCGCGATGGTCAAGCGCCGCGGCGTCACTGGGGATGCGCGCGACGCTCAGTGCCCCACTGGTCGCCGGGGACATCTCGATGGGGGCGATCAAGGTCTACGCCGACGAACCGGGCGCCTTTACCGAGCGGGATGAGCACCTGCTCACGATGTTCGCCGCGCAGGCGGCGATCCTGGTGGCCAACGTCCAGTCTTACCAGAACGCCCAGCGGCTCAGCGACGACCTTACGGATGCGCTGCACAGCCGTGATCTGATCAGCATGGCCAAGGGGATTCTGATGGAACGGGAGGCGACCGACGAGGAGACCGCCTTCGCCATGTTGGCCAGCGCCGCGCAACGCGAGCACAAGAAGCTGGGCGATGTGGGGCGGGCACTCGTGCGGTCCACCGTCCGGCGTCGGCGCTGAGCACCGGCCATGTCTTGCGCTCATGAGGACGAGCAGCAGCGGCTGCTGGCGGTCGGTTACCAGCGCGCCGAGCTGACCATGGAACAGCTGTGGCTGCGGTACTTCGCCCTAGGGGGAGACGCGGGCCTGATGGAAGTCGATGCGCATCTGCACGGGCTCATGCCGCTGCCCGCGCTGCAGCGCGACATCCTGGCGCACGCGATCAATGAGCGCCTCGATGAGCTCGTCTGGCCGCGCCGGGTTCCCTACAGCCGCACAATCCGCGATGGCAGGCCGGACGCCGGGCCGTTGGCCGCGCTCGTCACCCTGCTCGAGGGCACCCATCGAGAGTCTCCCGATCGGCTCCCTGCCATCGTGGCAGACGCCGGCCACGCGCTGGGTGTGCAGGTCGCGATCTATCTGGTCGACTACGACCAGCGCAGCCTTATCCCGCTACCCAGCCGAGACTCCGCCGGCCGCGAGCCTCTTGGAGTGGATACCACCCTTGCCGGACGGGCCTTCCGGTTGGTCGACATCGTTGCCACCGACGCCGACGACCGCCGCCGGCTGTGGGTTCCCCTGCTCGACGGTGTCGAACGCCTCGGGGTTCTCGAGGTGACCCTGCTCACGAGCGTGGACGTGCGCGACCCTCGGCTGCGGGAGCAGTGCCGGTGGCTCTCCGCCCTCATCGGCCACCTGGTCACGATCACCACGCGGTACGGCGATGGACTTGATACCGCCCGCCGCCAGCAACCCCGTACCCCAGCCGCCGAGCTCATCTGGGAATTACTCCCGCCCTTGACCGCAGGCACGGACACCTTGGTCCTGGCCGGCATGGTCGAGCCCAGTCATGCAGTCGGCGGTGACGCCTTCGACTACGCCTTGTCCGAGGCCACGGCGTCCCTGGCCATCTTCGACGCGCTGGGTCACACCCTGGACGCCGGACTCAGCGCCGCCGCCGTGCTTGCTGCCTACCGCAGCACGCGCCGCGACGGCCACGGCCTTTACGACCAAGCCCGCGCAATCGACGAGACGATCATCCGCCAGTTCCGGCGTGGCCCGTTCGCCACCGGTGTCCTGGCCGAGCTCGAGTTGGTCACCGGCCGGCTGCGCTACCTCGCCGCCGGCCATCCCCACCCTCTCGTGCTGCGGTCGGGCAAAGTCGTCAAGACCCTCACCGGCGGACGGCGGCCCCCGTTCGGGGTGGACACTCCCCAGCTCACCATCGCGGAGGAAATTCTGCAGCCCGACGACTGGCTGGTCCTGCACACCGATGGCATCACCGAAGCCCGCAACCACACCGGCGAACACTTTGGCCAGACACGGCTCATCGACTTCCTCGAACGCGAAGCCGCCGCTGCCCACCCTCCGCCCGAGACCGTCCGCCGGCTCACCCACGCCGTCATGGCTCACCAAAACGGCCAGCTTCAAGACGACGCGACCATCCTGCTCGCCCACTGGGCCCCAGCAACGACTGAAGCCGTGAGCACCCGGCAGCGTCACACGATGTTTTAATGCGGCGCCGCGGCCGCCTTTGACATCCTTCGGCGGGCCTCGCAGAACCGTAATATCAAGGTCCGCGATCTGGCGGCTGAGATTGTCAGCAACGTCGGCGGTAAGCCACCCGAGCCGGGTCCTTTCCAACCCCGCCGCTGCTGACCCCAGATCCTGGTTGCCGGTCTGTCGGCGACGTTGGGGTTAGGCCGCGCACTGCGTTACCGCCTCAGCCACCGTGGGGGCGCGAGGTATCAGCTGGTCGGCCAAGGCGGCCTGCAGGGCACGCAGCACCAGCGGAGTCTGAGCTACTAGCCGCAGCGCCATTCCTTGGGCGCGGGCCCGCTCGGCGATTTCGACGAGCAGGCTGATCCCACACGCCGCCAGAAATGACACCTCGGTGCAATCCAGCACCAGCCCCCGGTCGTCGCTGGACACGTATTTGTGCAGGTGTTCCCGCAAGTGCCCCAGAGTGGCCAGGTCCACCTCACCGACCACCCGCAACACCACTACCCCCCGCGCAGAGGAGGCCAGCGCGGTCACCGTCAAGAATTTTTCCGGGGCCCAGCCCGGACTGATCAGCGTCACCCTGTCACCGACCCCACCGCAGCGACGGGCAACCACCGCCCTGATAGTTCGCGATCACGCGCACTCCTAGCATGATTTCTGGAACTAGGAGCTACCGCGAGCCCCGCGCCGCGGCGAGACACCGACACGAGCGACAGCAGCGCTCCCCATCCAGCATGTGCTGTGGACAGCGGCTAGCTGCATAACCGGTGGCGCGATGGTAGCGGCTTAAAAGCGCCAACGGTAGCGCCGATAATTGACCAGAAACGTGTGAGATGCCCTCTGACCGGGTACTCCACACGCGTCCACGACAAGAGATCACACCGGGTGGCGCCATGG
>DASVWA010000077.1:0-37896 GCA_036389855.1 Pseudonocardiaceae bacterium | reverse complement strand
GGACATCAGCTGGCAAAAACGATCGAACAGATCTGCTGCGTCGTGCGGGCCGGCGGCTGCTTCGGGGTGGTACTGGACGCTGAATGCCGGGATGTCCAGGCATGTCAGGCCCTCAACGGTGCCGTCGATGGGGCAGTAATGGCTCACCACTGCGGCGCCGAAGTCGGATTCGAACCGCTCACCCGGCTCTGCGGCCACGGCAAAACCGTGGTTCTGCGAGGTGATCGCGACCCGGCCGGTGGCGCGCTCCACCACCGGGACGTTGAGCCCGCGGTGCCCGTAGCGCATTTTGTAGGTGCCCCGCCCCAAGGCTCGGCCGAGGATCTGGTTGCCGAAGCAGATCCCGAACAGCGGCACTTGCTGCGCCAGCATCGCGCGGGTCAACGAAACCGCGTGGTCCGCGGTGGCCGGATCGCCCGGACCGTTGGACAGGAACACCCCGTCGGGTTCGCGCTCCAGCACCTGCTCGAGAGTGGCGGTGGCCGGCAGGACGTGCGTCTCGATGCCACGGGCGGCCAACATCCGCGGGGTGTTGGACTTGATCCCCAGGTCCAGCGCCACCACCCGGAACCGGCGCCGGGCAGGGCCGGCCGGTACCAGATAGGGCTGGGCGACGGTGACCTCGCCGACCAGATCGGCCCCGACCATCGAGGGGCTGGCCAGCACCCGCGCCACCAGCTGCGCCGGCTCGGCCAGCGAGTCACCGGAGAAGACCCCGGCGCGCATCGAGCCGTGCTCGCGAAGCCGGCGGGTCAACGCGCGAGTGTCCACCCCGGATATCCCCACGACGCCCTGGGTAGACAGTTCCTGCTCGAGCGACCGGCGAGACCGCCAGTTGGAAGTGATCCGGGCCGGATCACGCACGACGTACCCAGCCACCCAGATCCGGTGGGACTCGTCGTCCTCGTCATTCCAGCCGGTGTTGCCGATGTGCGGAGCGGTCTGCACCACAATCTGGCGGCGGTAGGACGGGTCGGTGAGAGTCTCCTGGTAACCGGTCATCCCGGTGGCGAACACCGCCTCACCCAGGGCCTGGCCCACCGCGCCGTAGCTGGCGCCGCGCACCGTGGTGCCGTCTTCCAGCACCAGCACGGCGGGTGTGCCCGTCCGGCCCCCAGCTGTCGTCATCGCTGCACCTTCCCGTCCTCGGTCGTGACCTCGCCGCGCAAGAGGGTCGTCACGACCCGGGCGGGCAACTCCATCCCCTCATAGGGGGTGTTGGCGGCCAGGCTGGCCAGCTGCGTCCCACGCACCGTCCAGGTGGCGTCGGGGTCCACAAGGACCAACGTCGCCGGCTGTCCCACCGCGATCGGACGCCCTTGATCGGTCGCCCCACCGATTCGGGCCGGGCGCTCGCTCATCACCCGGGCCACTCCGCGCCAGTCCAGCAGGCCAGGGCGCACCATCGTGGCTGCCACCACTGATAGCGCGGTCTGCAGTCCCAGCATTCCGGGCCGGGCCGCGGACCATTCGCAGTCCTTGTCCTGCGCGGCGTGCGGGGCATGGTCGGTGGCCACGCAGTCCACGATTCCCTCGGCCAGTGCGCCGCGCAGCGCTTCGGTGTCGGCAGCGGTGCGCAGCGGTGGGTTGACCTTGTTGACCGGGTCGTAACCGGTCAGACGATCATCGGTGAGCATCAGGTGGTGCGGGGCGACCTCGGCGGACACCCGGATGCCGCGCTCCTTGGCCCAGCGCAGCACTGCCACGGTTCCCGCGGTGGACACGTGGCAGACATGCAGCGGCGCTGCAGCGTCGCGAGCGAGCAGGCAGTCCCGCGCCACGATGGACTCCTCCGCGGCGGCGGGCCAGCCGGCCAGCCCCAGCTGGGCGGCGATCTGGCCCTCGTGCGCCTGGGCGCCTGCGGTGAGCCGGGGATCCTCGGCGTGTTGCGCGACCACCCCGCCCAACCCGCGGGTGTACTCCAAGGCTCGGCGCATCAGCAGTGAGTCGTGCACGCATAAGCCGTCGTCGGAAAACATCCGCACCGCGGCAGCGGACGCGGCCATCGCCCCCAGCTCGGCGAGCCGCTCACCACGCAGTCCAGCGGTGACTGCACCGACGGGGTGCACGTCGACCAGCCCGACTTCGCGGCCACGCCGGTGCACGTACTCGACGACCACGGCGGTATCGGCCACCGGATCGGTGTTCGCCATCGCGAACACAGCGGTGTAGCCGCCCAGCGCCGCGGCCGCTGAGCCGCTGGCGATCGTCTCGGCGTCCTCCCGTCCGGGCTCCCGGAGGTGGGTGTGCAGATCGACCAACCCTGGCAGGGCCACCAGCCCTCCGGCGTCGAGCACCTCGACGCCGGTGCCGTCCAGGCGAGTGCCCAACTCGGCGATCATCCCGTCCCGGATCAGCAGATCGACCGGTGCGCCTGCACCGTAGGGCCGGATCCCGCGAAGAAGCAGCGGTCGGATCATTTTGGTTCCTCTTGCCCCGCGAGCAGGTGATACAGCACCGCCATCCGCACGTGCACCCCGTTGCGGACCTGGTCGGTGATCGCCGCGCGCGGCGAGTCCGCGACCGAATGCGCGATCTCCATACCGCGCACCATGGGTCCCGGATGCAGCACCACGGCGTGCTCGGGTAACAGCTCCAGCCGGGCCTCGGTAAGCCCGTAGCGGACCGAGTACTCCCGGGCAGACGGGAAGAAATCGCCATGCATCCGTTCGGCCTGCACTCGCAGCACCATCAGCGCGTCGGTGCCGGGCAGCGCAGCGTCGAGATCATGCCCCACCGTTACCGGCGGTATCTGCGGTTGGTGATCCTGGACGCCCGCGGCGGGGAATTCCCAGTTCTCGACCCCACAGGGCAGCAGGGTGGGCGGTGCGACGAGGTGGATTCGAGCACCCAGCGTAACCAAGAGCTGGATGTTGGAACGAGCGACCCGGCTATGCAGTACGTCGCCTACGATGGTGACGGTGCGCCCATTCAGGGTGCCTAACCGTTCACGCAGCGTAGCCGCGTCCAGCAATGCCTGTGTCGGGTGCTGGTGGGTCCCGTCACCGGCGTTGATCACGTGTGCGGGCACCCAACCGGCCAGCCGATGCGCCGCGCCCGAGGCAGGATGGCGAATCACCACGCAGTCCGCGCCCATCGCGGCGAGGGTGAGCGCGGTGTCCCGCAGTGACTCCCCCTTGGCCACCGACGATGCAGCGGCCGAGACATTGACCACGTCAGCGCTCATCCACTTGCCCGCGATCTCGAAGGAGGCGCGGGTGCGGGTGGAGCTTTCGTAGAACAAGGTGACGACAGTGCGCCCGCGCAACGTCGGCAGCTTGCGCACCTCGCGCCCCAGCAATGCCTGCTTGAGCGCCTCGGCGGTGTCCAGCAACGCGGTGGCCGTCTCAGGCTGCAGGTCAGTGGCCGTCAGCAGGTGCCTCACCGCGGCCCCCGGCGGATCACCACGGCATCAGCGCCGTCGGTTTCGACGAGCAGCACACCGACCTCCTCGTCGTGCGAGGTCGGCAGGTTCTTGCCCACGTAGTCGGCCCGGATCGGAAGCTCACGGTGGCCCCGATCGACCAGTACGGCGAGTTGTACCGCCCGCGGGCGGCCGTAATCGCGTACCGCGTCCAGTGCCGCCCCGACGGTGCGGCCGGAGTACAGCACGTCATCGACCAGCACAACCAGGGCGTCATCTAACCCGCCAGCAGGCAACTCGGTGGGCTGGAGCGGTCTGGTAGGCCTGCGCCGCAGGTCATCCCGGTAAAGCGTGATATCCAGGACGCCCACGCCCGCCAGGGTTCCACCGAACTTCCGGATCCGGTCGGCCAGCCGGTGCGCCAGCGGGACGCCGCGGGTAGGAATGCCAAGTAGCGCCACGGGCTGGGCAGCGGTGCGCTCGATGATCTGGTGCGCCATTCGAGCGACGATGCGCGTGACATCGGCCGCCGAGAGCAGCTCACGCTGCCGCGGTGGCCCTGCCGCACCCGTCCCAAAGGGGGACGACACGGTCGAGCTCCTTCCCCGCCTCACCGGACGGGTCTTAAAGGACATCGGGTGCCGGGCAGGCGCCCGGACCCGATCGCGACGGTATCAGGAGGGCTGATAGCGGATTATCGACGCTCAAGCGCTGCCCCGTCCGGGTGGTGTGTGTGACTCTCCTCAGTGTTGGGCCCCCAATGGCTTGACCTGGAAGGTTACTCAGCGCAGCATTACTCTCCGTATCATCCCGATGCGCGCGCGGCGTCCTGGTCGGGGTTGAAAAAGAAGGAGAAGCGCCAGATGGGCGACTACGCCAAGGCCCTGGGGTCCAAATTGCGCGGCATCCGTCAGCAGCAGGGGCTGTCGCTGCACGGTGTCGAGCAGAAGTCGGCGGGCCGCTGGAAGGCCGTGGTGGTCGGCTCTTATGAGCGCGGCGACCGCGCGGTCACCGTGCAGAAGCTCGCTGAGCTTGCCGACTTCTACGGGGTTCCGGTGCCGGAACTGTTACCAGAGGGACGGATACCCTCCGGGGGAGAACCAGCCACCAAGATCGTCATTAACTTGGAGCGACTACAGCAGTTGCCGGTGGACAAGGTAGGCCCATTGGCGCGGTATGCCGCAACGATCCAGAGCCAGCGCGGCGACTACAACGGCAAGGTGCTGTCCATCCGCACCGAGGATCTGCGCTCGCTGGCGATCATCTATGACATGTCGCCGGGCGATCTCACCGAGCAGCTGATCGGCTGGGGAGTGCTACCCCCGGAAGCTCGTCCCGCCAAAGAAGAGACGTGAGTGGCATTCGTCGTGTTTAGGGCAGTGCTGGAGTCCTGACGCCATTCACGAGCGTGCTTGGCGCGCAAGCGAGCCAAGCACGCCGTTGACGAATCGCGGCGAGTCGTCAGTGGACAGTGACTTGGCCAGCTCGATGGCCTCGTCGATGGCCACCGCATCGTCGACCTCCTCGGAGAACAGCAGTTCAAACACGCCCAGCCGGAGCACCGCGCGGTCCACCGCGGGCATCCGCTCGACGGTCCAACCCCGGGCCTGCTCGGCGAGCATCCGGTCGATGTCCTGCTGGTGGGCGACCACGCCGTTCACCAGGGAGACGGCGTAGTCGCTGACGGGGGGCAGATCTGGTGCCCCGACCCGCTCGGCGAGTAAGGCCAGCGGGTCCAGCCCGCGCAGGTCTGATTCGAAAAGGATGTCGACGGCGCGTTTACGGGCCTTGCTGCGGGCTCCCACGTCAGGAGCTGACGCGGCCGAGGTAGCGGCCGTCCCGGGTATCGACTTTGACCTTCTCGCCGGTCGTGACGAACAGCGGAACCTGAATCTCAGCGCCGGTCTCCAGCGTGGCGGGCTTGGTGCCGCCAGTCGATCGGTCTCCCTGCAGGCCCGGGTCGGTGTGTGAGATCACCAACTCCACCGAGGTGGGCAGCTCGACATAAAGCGGGGTGCCGTCGTGCACGGCAACCAGCGCGGTCTGGTTGTCCAGCAGGTACCTCGCCGCATCTCCGACGGTCTCACCGGGAACGGTGATCTGCTCGAAGGTGTCGGTGTCCATGAAGACGAAGTCGGCACCGTCGGGGTACAGGTAGGTCATCTCGCGCCGGTCGACGGTGGCGGTGTCAACCGAGGTCCCCGCGTTGAAAGTCTTGTCCACGACCTTGCCGGACAGCACATTCTTCAGGGTGGTTCGCACGAAGGCGCCGCCCTTACCTGGTTTGACATGCTGGAATTTCACGACCGACCACAGCTGGCCGTCAAGGTTGAGCACGAGCCCGTTCTTCAGGTCGTTGGTGGTGGCCACGTCAGCCCGTCACTCCCAACATCATCGTTAGCAGGGTCATCACAAGCAGGGAACGACCACGAGGTCCTTCGTGGTCAGAGTGAGAAGCTCAGGCTCGCCGTCGGAAACGACGAGGGTGTCCTCGATGCGCACGCCGCCCCGGTCTGCCAGGTAAACGCCCGGCTCGACGGTGACCGTCATGCCTGCAACCAGTGTACCGACGCCGAACTGCGACAACGCCGGAGCCTCGTGGATCTGCAGACCGACCCCGTGCCCGAGACCGTGTACGAACTGTTCGCCGTATCCGGCGTGGACGATCACATTGCGGGCGGCCGCGTCCACATCGCGGACTTCGGCCCCGGCCCGCAGCGCGGCACGCCCGGCGGCCTGCGCCGCGGCGACCACATCGTAGACATCGCGCTGCCATCCAGCCGGCTCGCCCAGCACCACAGTGCGGGTCATGTCGGAGTGATAACCGTCGACCAGGGCACCGAAGTCCAGCTTCACCAGGTCGCCGCGGCACAGCTGTGCGTCGGTCGGGCGGTGGTGCGGAACCGCGGAATTCGCGCCGGTCGCCACGATGGTTTCGAACGAGGGACCGGCGGCGCCCGCCGTCACCATCCGAGCCTCCAGGTCGCGGCCCACTTCACGCTCAGTGCGACCCGGACGCAACCCACCATCAGCCAGTAGCGCGGCCAGGGCGGTGTCAGCGGCCGCGCAGGCTGCACGCAGCGCGGCGACCTCGGTATCGTCTTTGATCAGCCGCAGCGCCTCTACCGGCCGCGAGACGGCGATCAGCCGCTCGACGCCGGTGAGCTTCGCCAGGGCGGCGTGCCCATCCACCGTCACGACATGGCTCTCGAACCCAAGCCGGCCGATCCCCACCTCGGTGGCCTCCTTGGCCAGCCGCAGGTGGCCGGACCTATCGATCACCCGGCACAGATCTGGAACCTGGCGCTGTGACTGCGTGCGGTAGCGGCCGTCGGTGGCGAACACGCTGCGCTCGTCGCCTTCCGCATGCACCAGCAGGGCGCCATTGGATCCGGTGAATCCGGTGAGGTAGCGGACATTGAGCAGACCGGTGACCAGGAGCGCATCGAGTTGCAGCTCGCGTAGCCGCCCGCGGAGCGCCTCGCGTCGTCGAGGATGAACCATGGGTCCGACGGTAGTGCCCATGCTCGGCCAGCGCCCTCAGATACTGGCGCGGCCAGCGATCCACCGCAGCGCGAGCGGATAACCGTCGACGCCCAGGCCGACGATGACTCCGGAGGCGATGGCCGAAATGTGGCTGTGGTGGCGGAAGGGCTCGCGCGCGTGCACGTTGCTGATGTGCACCTCCACCAGCGGCGCCGGCAGCTGTGCAGCGGCGTCGCGCAGCGCGATCGAGTAATGCGTCCACGCGCCGGCGTTGAGCACCACCGGGGTTCTGGTGTCGGCGGCCTCGTGTAGCCAGCTCATCATGACGCCCTCATGGTCGGTCTGCCGCACGTCCACCTCCAGCCCCAGCTCGGCTCCGGCCCGCTGGCACAGTGCCACCAGGTCGCTGTAGCTGGTGGCGCCGTATACGTCGGGCTCACGGGTCCCGAGCCGGCCCAGGTTGGGCCCGTTGAGCACCAGCACCTTCATCCCGGGCGCCCCGTCCCGCCGGCCACCGCGGCGTAGGCTGCGGCGAGCAGTTCCGGGTCCGGATCCTCCAGCCGTCCGGGTTTCGCCAGCTCGTCGAGCACCACGAACCGCAGCATCCCCGACCGAGTCTTCTTGTCGTTACGCATTCCCTCGAGCAGGTCCGGCAGTGCGTCGGCGTCATAGCTGGTGGGCAGACCAAGCGAGCTGAGCAGCCGGCGATGCCGCTGCACGATGGCATCGTCGAGCCGTCCGGCGAGCCGGGCCAACTCGGCCGCGAACACCATGCCGACGCTCACCGCAGCGCCGTGCCGCCACCGGTAACTCTCCCGACGCTCCAGCGCGTGACCCAGGGTATGCCCATAGTTGAGCACCTCACGTCGGTAGGATTCTCGAAGGTCGGAAGCCACCACATCGGCCTTCACCCGGATGGCCCGGGCCACCAGTTCCTCCAACACCGGGCCGAATGGATCCAGCGCGGCGGCTGGGTCGGCCTCGATCAGTTCCAGGATCACCGGATCGGCGATGAACCCCGCCTTGACCACTTCAGCCATCCCGGCGACAAGCTCGGCTCGGGGCAGCGTCTGCAGGGTTGCAAGATCCACCAGCACCGCGGCGGGTTCGTGGAAGACGCCGACCAGGTTTTTGCCGGCCTCGGTGTTGATCCCCGTCTTACCGCCCACAGCGGCATCTACCATCGCCAGCAGTGTCGTGGGTACGTGCACCACCCGCACCCCGCGCAGCCAGTTGGCGGCGACGAACCCGGCGAGATCGGTGGTCGCTCCGCCGCCAAGACTCAACACGGTGCCGGCGCGGTCCAGACCGACTTTGCCCAACACATCCCAACAGAATCCCGCCACCGACAGCGTCTTGCCGTCTTCGGCGTCGGGCACCTCGATGCGGTAAGCGTCCGCACCGGTGAACTCCAGCACGCCGCGCAACGACTCGGCGAGCTCAGCCATGATCGGCTGATGAATGATCGCCACGGCCCCGCCGCTGCCCACCGCGGCCACCAATTCGGCCCGCAGGTACCGCCCGACGACGACATCATAAGGCTGCGACGTTGCTACCCGGATTCGCAGCGGTTCGGTCTCACCGGCCGGCCCCGATCCGGCGGTTTCACTCATCCCACTCCTCCCGCCTCTACGCCGATCTCCCCCGGAGTCACCTGTGCAAGGTCAGTAGTACCTCTGCCGCTACGTCCTCAGCACAACGACCTGTCGTCGACACCACCGATTTCGACACGGCTTCATAGATCGGACGTCGCTGCGCCAGTAATTGTCGGAGATGCGCCCGGGGATGCGGAAGCAACCACGGATGAAGCGGAACCAAGCCCTCACGGCGAAGCAGCTCGTCCAGCTCCACATCGAGGAATACCGTGTAGAACGGCTTCAATTGTTCTTGGATCGCAGGATTCAGCGGCGTGCCACCGCCAAGAGCCAGCACTCCCCCGTGATCCGCAAGAACAGCGCCGATAAGGCTGCTTTCAACCTCGCTGAACCTCTCCCTACCCAACTTGACCACCAGTTCACCAGCCGGCAGTCCACACTCATTCTCTAGGTCATCATCGAAGTCGCGAAACGACACCCCGAGCTTGGCGGCCACCAGCCGCCCTACTGTGCTCTTTCCAGAGCCGGGAGGGCCGATGAGGATCAGGATGGGTCCGCTCATCATGTATGCCGGTCAGCGCTGCCGGTAGGTGTCGAGGTAGGCGCGAGCGTTGCGGATGGTCTCGGGCAACGCATCACCGCCGAACTTCTCCAGCGTCGCGTCGGCGAGCACCAGCGCGACCATGGCCTCGGCCACCACGCCCGCCGCTGGCACTGCACACACGTCGGAGCGCTGGTTGATCGCAACCGCCGCCTCCCCGGTCGCGACGTCCACCGTGGCCAGCGCTTTGGGCACGGTGGAGATCGGCTTCATCGCCACTCGGACCCGCAGCACCTCTCCGTTGGTCATGCCACCCTCCAGACCGCCGGCTCGGTTGGTGGCACGGACCACACCGTCGGGTCCTGGCGCCATCTCATCGTGCGCCGCGCTGCCCCGGCGGCGCGCGGTGGTGAACCCGTCCCCGACCTCAACCCCCTTCATGGCCTGGATACCCATCAGCGCGCCGGCCAGCCGCGAGTCCAACCGCCGGTCGGCGTGTACGAAGGAGCCCAGCCCCACCGGCAGCCCGTACACCACGACTTCCACCACGCCGCCGAGAGTGTCGCCGTCCTTTTTCGCCGCGTCCACCTCGGCGATCATCGCGGCTGACGCGTCCTCGGAGAATGCGCGGACCGGGCTGGTGTCGATCCGCTCCAGGTCGTCGGGTCCGGGCAGGACGTCTGCGGGAGCGTCCACCTGGCCCAGGGACACCACATGAGAGAGCACCTCAGCGCCCAAGGCCTCGCGCAGGAACGCCTTGGCCACCGTTCCCAGGGCGACTCGGGAGGCTGTCTCCCGGGCGCTGGCCCGCTCCAGCACCGGGCGGGCGTCATCGAAGCCGTACTTGGTCATCCCAGCCAGGTCGGCGTGGCCGGGGCGGGGCCGGGTGAGCGGCGCGTTGCGGGCCTGTGCGGCCAGCACGTCGAGGTCTACCGGGTCGGCCGCCATCACGGTCTCCCACTTGGGCCACTCGGTGTTGCCGATCCGGATCGCCACCGGGCCACCCAGGGTCCGACCGTGCCGGATACCCCCCAGCAGGTCCACCTCGTCGGCCTCGAATTTCATTCGAGCCCCTCGTCCGTACCCGAGCCGGCGGCGGGCGAGCTCGGCCTGGACGTCCTTGGAGGTGACCTCGACCCCGGCGACCATGCCCTCCAGCACGGCGACCAGGGCTGGGCCATGTGACTCGCCAGCGGTGATCCAACGCAGCACGCAGCCATGGTCCCACGGTGCTACACCTATCTGGTCATGCCGGGTCGGACACTTCCACCGGCGCGGGCAGCGGCTCGACGGGGGCCTTAATTCTCGGTGCCGACGCCACCGGCGGGCGAGCCAGCGTCACACCAACGAACACCACCAGCGACGCCGCCGCGGCGAGCACCGTGGCCCACCCGTCGAATCCGCCCCCCACCAACGAATTGGGGATGTACAGCAGGGTGTTCGGGACGCCGTAAATGGTTGGCGTCAACACGAAGAATGCGACCCGCAGGATCGTCCCGACGGTGATAGCTGCCACTGCGGCGGCACTAGTCGAGCGGCTCCAGTAATGGCCGAAGATGAACGGGAAAGCCAGCGCAGCAAGCATCACGTCGAAGGCCAAGGTGAGCAGGATCCCGGTCTCGGGCACCCGCAGCGCAAAAAGTACGGCAATGGCGACCACCGGAATAAGTGTGATCCGGGTGGCTCGCAGCAGACGGCATTTGCCCCGGGCGTCATCTTCCAGCTGCACGCCCACGACGTTGCGCGCCGCGACCGCTGCAGTGCCGAGGATGGCGCCATTGGCTGTGGAGCAGGAGGCCGCCACGATTCCGGACAACACCAGGATCGTCAACCCGACCGGTGCGTACTCATCCAGCAGGGTGAACAGCACCGGTCCGGATCCGGGATTATCCCCGAGGATGGCCCCGCTGGACAGAGCCACCAGGGAGAACGGGATCCCCACGGCGAGAACGCCGAACGCGCCAACGAAACACGCGCGCTGTGCGACTTGCGGCGAACGGGCCGCGAAGATCCGCTGCATGAAGTCGATCGCGACGATATCGCCGATGCCCAAGGCGAGCAGGGTGGCCCAGTTGAATATCGCGCCCTGTTCGCCGCTGGTGAGCTGCCCGAGGTCCAACGGTCCCATACCCTCGGGAATGGTGATGCCGTAAGTCACGGCCACCCATACCAGCAGCGCCACGGTGGCGATCACGGTGATGACCATCTGGGCGAACGCGGTGTAGGCGTCGCTGTACATGCCGCCGGTGGCGGTGTACACGAGCACCACCCCGACGATGAGCAAAACGCCGAACGCGTAGCTGGTACCCAGGAAGCGTTCGAATAAGAAACCACCCGCGACAAGATTGCCGGCCAGCAGGATGCAGAAGCTGAAAATCATCATGATCGAGGCGGTCACCTCCACGCCACGGCCGTAGCGGCGACGGTAGAAGTCACCAATGGTGAGCAGCTTCATGCTGTTCATCCGCTTGGCGAAGAACAACCCGGTGATTACCAGGCAGATTGCCAGCCCGATCGGCAGGCTCGCTCCGGCCCAGAACCCACCCGCTGCGGACAGGTCGGTGTTGCCGAGGGTGGCGTTGGTGTCCACTGCTTGACCCATCAGACCCGCCGCAGTCAGCGGCAGGGCCAGTGCGCGGCCTGCCACCAGGAAATTCGTGCTGTCGCCGTCGACCTTTCGGGCAACCGAGAGCCCGATGAGGACCACGACGAGTACGCCGACACCCACACCAAGAATGATCATGGTTTCTCCGGAATCGATGCTGGACCGTCAGCCGGTCGGCGGGCGGGGTAGGTGACCGGCGCGCACCAGGCAACCGAGGGTGTCGCAGATGACCCGAGTCGCAATCAGCGCGGTGATCTCGGCGTTGTCATAGGGCGGGGAGCACTCCACGACTTCGATGCCGGCCAGCGGGCGCGCCGCGACAAGTTGGATGAACTTCAGCACCTCCCGGGGCAGGAAGCCGCCGGGTTCGGGCCATCCTGTGCCGGGGACGAACGCGGCGTCGAGGCAGTCGACGTCAAAGGACAGCCAGACGGCGTCGGTACCGTCCCAGGCGACGTCCAAGGCACGCTGCGCGGCAGCCTCGATGCCCATCTCCACGCAGTCGGTGACGGTCATGATCGTGGTACCGCGCTCCCGGCCGACCTGAACCCCGGGACGGGGCGCCTGCCAGCCGCCGATACCGATCTGCACCAGGTTGCGCGGCGGCACATTGGGGATGTCGGTGGCGTGAAACCACGGGGTGGTGTGCATCCGCTCGTCGAGGTCGGTTTCCTGGGTGTCGACGTGGCGGTCGAAGTGGATGATGCCGAGCTTGCCGCCTTTAAGATGTTCGGCGACGGCGCGGGTGGTCGGGTAGCCGATGGAGTGGTCGCCGCCCAACACCACCGGAAAGGCACCGGAGGAATAGACGTGCCCCACCGCCTTAGAGATCTGATCGAAGGTTTTCTCGATGTTGCCCGGAATGGTGAACACGTCACCGAGATCGCCGACGGTGATCGATTCCCGCAGGTCGACGCCGAGTTCGAAGCTGTACGGCCCGTACAAAGCGGATATCCGGCGAATCCCTTGGGGACCGAAACGGGTCCCGGAGCGATACGTGGTGCCACCGTCGAACGGAGCGCCGAGTACAGCCACGTCGTACTCACCGCAGCGGCGGACGTCCTCGACATAAGGCGCCTTGAGAAAGGTATTGATGCCGGCGAAGTGCGGGAGCTCACCGCGGGAGAAGGTGGGGATTCGCCGGTCGACGATCGAGTCGGCGCCGGGCAGGCCTAGTTCGAGCCCGCGGGCGATCTCCTGCTCCCACTTCGTGGTCGGTAGCGTCGCTTCCGCCTCGACGGCATAGCGCGCCTCCGGGCCGTAGTTGCCGGGTAAGCCGTCCACTTCGGGGCCTCCGCATCCACGGCGCCCGGCCGCCAGGCAGCCGGACGTGGCTGGCCTCCCGGGCTTTTGTCCCGCCGTGGAGCGGGCTACGTATCACCCGCCTGCACCTCTCGGACCAGACCCGCTGACGTACAGCGGCGGAACCCTAGATGCGCCTCACTCACAAGAGTGAGTCAAAACCATCACACGACACCACTGTGACCGTGCTGTAACCACCAAGTTGCAGGTACATCACCTGTCACGCGCGAACAGTCCTCTGCCCCACCGTCCTACCGTTCGTCTTATGCGTATCCGGATTATCGACGCCTTCACCCAGCGACCGTTCGCCGGCAACCCTGCAGCCGTCTGCCTGCTGGATGCCGACACCTGGCCCGACGAGGCCTGGATGCAGCAGGTCGCCGCCGAAATGAACCTGTCCGAGACGGCCTTCGCCCACCCGGTGCCCGAGAACGTTGACGCTGACTGGGCCCTGCGCTGGTTCACTCCCACCGTTGAGATCGATCTCTGCGGGCACGCCACGCTAGCCACCGCGCACGCTCTACGCAGCGACTGCGGAACCGGCACCGTCCGGTTCAGCAGCCGCAGTGGAGTCCTGATCGCCCATACCCACGGCGACGGCACTATCACGTTGGACTTCCCCACCGCGCCTGCCACCGAAGTGGCCGTTCCCGATGGTCTCGCCGAAGCCCTCAACGCCAAGCCCGACACTGCCTACAGCACCGGTGCCCTCAGCGACCTGCTCGCGGTATTTTGCGATGAGGCAAGCGTCCGCGCGCTGGTCCCCGATCTCACCGCGCTGGCCCACTCGGCGCGCCGGGACGGCATTCGCGGGACCATTGTGACCGCGCCAGCGGCCGTCCCAGGTTGCGGCTACGACTTCGTCTCGCGCTTCTTCGCACCCGCGATGGGTATCCCCGAGGACCCGGTCACCGGCAGCGCGCACACCGCCCTGGCCCCCTACTGGTCGCAACGCCTGGGCCGGGACAGCCTCACCGGGCTGCAGGTATCCGCCCGTACTGGCCTGGTCGGTACCACCGTCCACGGCGACCGCGTGCACCTCACCGGGCACGCCGTCACCGTCCTCGATGGCACCCTGCATCACAGCACCGGATACCAGAACTAGCCGATCGTGGGAGCTCTCAATGCCCCGAGGGCGCTGGTTGCTCGCCCACGTTCTGCGCGGCCTGATCCAGGAGGCGAATCACGTCGGTGACCCGGTCGCCAAGTGCCAGCAGCAACCAGCCGGAACCAGCAAGCGCCGAGCATGCCCAGCGCAGTCCCGGCTGCTCGCCGGCGTCCTGCGGTGATCCGCCAATCCCCTCTCCCACGACCGCCAGCATCCCGACAACACGCGCCCCGCCCGTGCCAGCGGGCCCGGCGAGCACCGGATCGGCTCCATCGAGCAGCAGGGTATGCACCAGTTGCGGGACACCATCGCGCTCGACGGTGAACTCACCGTGGAAGCGCCCACCGCGCTGACCGGCACGGCCGAGCACCACCACCTCCTGCAGCACCGCCCGAGCTCCGCGTCGCAATACAACGGCCATTGTGCTGCGCAGCTCGGCGCCCTCGCACACCACAGTGGGCTCCGGGCGCCAGTCCAGCACCGCTGCGTCAGCGAGGTCGGCAGTCACGGTCCACCGCGCCGGCGCGGGAGGGCGGCCCGGTTGAACCACCGTGGCCGCCGCCGAGCGCACCTGCAGAGATGCGCCAGCACCGAGGTGGACGCCCAGCGCCAACTCGTCGCCACCCAGCGGGCCACCTGCCGCCTGCACCAGGTGCACCTGGTCCGGACCGGTCTGGCGCAGCGCAATCGGAGCAGAGCAGCGCCACCACAGGCGGGCGCCATCAGGTCCGGGTTCGGCTGCAAGCTGCGCCCAGGCTCTCACCGGTGTGCGAGCGACTGGAGCTGGCTGCGCACCCAGTCCACGACCGGTCCGGCGTCGGGCTGCTCACGCAGCGAGATCAGTACGGTGGGTCGGTCCACCCGGATCGCTAGGGCGTCACGGCGCATCACGTCCAGGTCAGCGCCGACCATCGATGCGAGATCAATCTTGTTGATCACCAGCAGGTCCGAGCGGGTGACACCGGGCCCGCCCTTGCGGGGCACCTTGTCACCACCGGCGACGTCGAGCACGAACACCTGCGCGTCGATCAAGCCGTAGCTGAAGGTCGCGGTGAGGTTGTCCCCGCCGCTTTCCACCAGCACCACATCAGGGTGATAGCGCGCGGTGAGCTCCTCCACCGCGTCCAGGTTGGCGGTGATGTCATCGCGGATCGCGGTATGCGGGCAGCAGCCCGTGCGGATGGCCCGGATCCGCTCATCGGGCAGCACCCCGTTGGTGCGCAGGAAGTCGGCGTCCTCGGTGGTGTAGATGTCGTTGGTCACCACCACCAGCGACAGCTCGTCGCGCAACGTTCGGCACAGCGCCGCGACCAGCGCGGTTTTGCCGCTACCGACCGGCCCGCCGATGCCGATCCGCAGCGCTCGATCCTCACGATGCAAAGAGGGTCACCCCCGTGCGGGCGTGCAGTTCGGCCAGCACCTCCGGCAGCGGGGTGCCGGTACTGGGCAGCAGGCGGGTGTCTCGCCCGACGACGGCCTCGCGCGCCAGACAGGTCGCCGCCAGCGCCACCTGCTCGGCCGCCCCGCTTGCCCGTGCCTGCACCGCGGCGACGGCGATCGGGTCCAGCCCGAGCAACCGCACCGCGGCGGCGCACGCCCCGCCGAGCAGGTGGTGCAGTGCCAGTAACGCCGCTGTGTCCGGCCCGTCCCCGACGGCGGCAACCACCGCCCCGAGGACCAGCGGGTGATGCGGGCGGTCGATCTCACACAGCACCTCCAGGGCGGCTGACGGCCAGACCCGGCGAGCGGTGCGAAGCAGTGCCGCGCCCTGCGCCCGGGACGACTCCCGTACTGCGGCCGACGGGGTGCGCGCACTGACCGCTGCATCCCAACGGCCCCACTCCGAGCCGGTGTCGGCAGTCAGCAGGCAGCCAGCGGCAGCCACCGCGGCGATCACCGGACCGCTGCCGGACAACCGGCCCGCCAGGAAAAGCCCGAGGTCGGCCTCGTCCCGAAGCAGACCGCGCTCGACGGCCGCCTCCACCCCACCGGAGTGCGCGTGCCCCCCGGCGGGCAACCGAGAATCGGCCAGCAACAGCGATCCCAGCGCGACCATCAGAACAGGAAGTAGCGCTGGGCCATCGGCAGCTGCTGCACCGGGTGTGGTTCGACCACCTCGTCGTCGATCCGGACGGTGAACGTCCCAGGATCCACCTCGATGCGCGGCAACGCATCGTTCAAGGGCATATCGGCCTTACGCAGCGCCCGAGTATCGCGCACCGCCACCAGCCTGCGCCGTACGGCCAGCCGGTCGGCGAGGCCATCTTGTATCGCCGCTGGAGCCACGAAGTGCACCGAGGTAGCAGCTGCGGTGGCAGCAACGGCTCCGAACATAGGCCGGGGTAAGACCGGCTGCGGGGTCGGGATGGAGGCGTTGGAGTCGCCCATGGCCGCCCAGGCGATCATGCCGCCCTTGAGCACGACGCTGGGACGGACGCCGAAGAACGCGGGCTGCCACAGCACCAGGTCGGCGAGCTTGCCCACCTCCACCGAGCCGACCTCACCGTCCAACCCGTGCGCGATGGCCGGGCAGATCGTGTACTTGGCCACGTAGCGCCGCGCCCGCAGGTTGTCCGATATCGCCGGGTCCCCACGTAGCGCCCCGACCCGGCGCTTCATGACGTGCGCGGTCTGCCAGGTTCGCAGGATCACCTCGCCGACCCGGCCCATCGCCTGCGAATCCGAGCCGATCATCGAAATGGCTCCGAGATCATGCAACAAGTCCTCCGCCGCGATGGTGGACGGGCGGATCCGGCTCTCCGCGAACGCGAGGTCCTCCGGCACAGCGGGATTGAGATGGTGGCAGACCATGAGCATGTCGAGGTGCTCGTCGAGGGTGTTTACGGTGTGCGGGCGGGTCGGGTTGGTGGAGCTGGGCAGCACGTGGGGAGCGCTCGCGACGGTGATGATGTCCGGCGCGTGGCCGCCACCTGCTCCCTCAGTGTGATAGGTGTGGATGGTTCGTCCATCGATGGCCGCCAACGTGTCAGCGACGTAGCCGGCCTCGTTGAGCGTGTCGGTGTGGATCGCCACCTGCACGCCGGTGTCATCGGCGACCCGTAGACAGGCGTCGATCGCCGCCGGGGTGGATCCCCAGTCCTCGTGCAGCTTGAAACCGCTGGCCCCCGCCGCTACCTGCTCATACAGCGCCGGCTTGCCCACGGTGTTGCCCTTACCCAGCAGCGCAATGTTCACCGGCAGCTCGTCCAGCGATTCCAGCATCCGGGCCAGGTACCAGGCCCCCGGCGTCACGGTGGTCGCCTTGGTGCCCTCCGCGGGGCCGGTGCCGCCGCCGATCAGGGTGGTGACGCCGGACCCGAGGGCCTCGGGCACCTGCTGCGGGCTGATCAAGTGCACGTGGCTGTCCACCGCACCGGCAGTCAGGATCATCCCGTTGCCGGCGATCACCTCGGTGCCCGGGCCGATGGTCAGCGCGGGGTCCACCCCGTCCATGACGTCCGGGTTCCCGGCCTTGCCCAGGCCGACGATCCGCCCGTCGCGCACTCCGATGTCAGCCTTGACGACTCCCCAATGGTCCAGCACGACAGCACCGGTGATCACCAGATCGGGCGCGCCTTCGGCCCGCGAGGTCCGCGCCTGGCCCATCGACTCCCGGATCACCTTCCCCCCGCCGAAGACCACCTCGTCGCCACCGTGCGGTCCACGGCAACGGTCCTCGGTGACCTCCAGGAGCAGATCGGTGTCAGCTAACCGCAGCCGGTCGCCCTCGGTGGGACCGTAGAGCTTGGCGTAGCGGCTGCGCTCGATCGTCCACCTGCCTCCGCTGGCGGCTCCGTGAGCTTGCCCACTCGGATCCGGTACATCAAGGCGCAAACCCGGCACGGTGCGGGTGCCGCCCAGTGGCACAACCCGCACGACTCGTTCGATCCCCGGTTCGAAGCGCACCGAGGTGCCGGCCGGGATTGCCAGTCGCATCCCGGTGGCTGCGTCGCGGTCCATCTCCAGCGCTGGGTTCGCCGCGGCCAAATGGT
The DNA here is from genome assembly GCA_036389855.1 of Pseudonocardiaceae bacterium. Lineage (GTDB taxonomy): Bacteria > Actinomycetota > Actinomycetes > Mycobacteriales > Pseudonocardiaceae. The sequence goes on along the minus strand of DASVWA010000077.1, from coordinate 19,903 downwards.
AGTGCGACCCCACCTGGATTGGCCGGTCTCCCGTGTTGCGCACGAGCAACTCGTGACCGGTCTGCGGCCCCAGCGCGACAGGCTCCTCGGACAGCAGCAGCTCACCGGGCGCCCCGCGCTCAGCGGTCATGATGCCGCCTCCGCGGGGCCACGTGCGTCGGCGGTCACTGCACCGGCCGGTGCACGGTGACCAGCTTCGTGCCATCCGGGAAGGTGGCCTCCACCTGCACCGAACTGATCATCTCCGGCACGCCGTCCAGGACGTCGTCCCGGCTCAGTACCCGCTGTCCCCCGGCCATCAGGTCCACGACGCTGCGCCCGTCGCGCGCTCTTTCCAACACCCACGAGGTGATCAAAGCGACGGCCTCCGGATAATTCAGCCGCAATCCCCTCGCTCGGCGCTCCCTGGCCAGCTGGCCCGCCACGTGGACGAGAAGCTTCTCCTGCTCATGCGGGGACAGCAGCATGTTGGCCCCTTCCTCACCAGCCCGGCGGCGTCCGTATCGCGCTAGTTGAGTATGTCGTGAACGGTGGCGCTGTTGGGGACGACTGAGCCGTCACCTACCCGTGGTTCGGGGACGACGTGGTTGGCTGGCTTGCTTCCCGGCAGAGGTGGGCGGGCAGCGGGATGCTCGACCAGGGCAAGTACGCGGGAGGCCATGAACCGAGCCGTGCGGACCGGCGTACCGCCACGGGTCACCTCGGTGACCTCAATGATGCCGCGACCGTGGGTGATCTCTACCCGTCGACCGTTGCGGCTGGCCTCGATCTCGTAGGTCAGGGTGGCACCGCCGGCGTCGATGACAATCTCAGTGCGGTCACCCTTCATGGCTTGCCATCCTCATGTGTACCGAGATGATGAAGGTCCGGACCGAGCAGCTGGTCGCCTCTCGGCGAATGGCGCACCGCGGCTTCAGCCGAACGATCATCCGCGGCGGCGGACTGATATGGACCCGGGGGACACATCCCACCCGGCCCGGACACCCCATACAACCACCCACGCTTCCCGATCATTCCCGGCCACGAAACCGCAATTCGGCTCCGAATGGCGCAGCTGCGGTGCCCGAAACCGCTATTCGGCTCCCAATGGCGATCTCGGCAACGCCCCCGGAAGCTCAGATTGCCATGGCGGTGCGGACGTGGTCGTGGGCATCCGCGCCACCAGCGCCGGTAGAGGTGATTTGGCCGGCTTCCATGACGTAGTAGCGGCTCGCCGCAGCCAGCGCGAAACCGACATGTTGCTCGACCAGCAAGATCGAAAGGCCGCCGCGGGAGGTCAGCGATAGAATGATCTTCTCGATCTCGGACACCACCGATGGCTGAATACCCTCGGTCGGCTCGTCGAGGATCAGCATCCGCGGCTGAGTGATCAACGCCCGAGCGATAGCCAGTTGCTGGCGCTGACCACCGGAGAGCAATCCAGCCCGGCGTGACATCAGCGCAGTCAAGGCGGGAAACAGGTCGAGCGCTTCGGCGATCAGCTTCTTGCCGTCTCGCCGGGTGTCGGCTACCAGTTGCAGGTTCTCCTCAGTTGTCAGTTGCGGGAAGCATTGTTGTCCTTGCGGCACGTAACCCAGCCCGCGCTTGACCCGTTCGTTGGGGCGCATCCGCGTGATGTCCTGGCCGGCCAGCAGGATTCGCCCGGAACGGGGCTGGAGCAGACCGACGGCAGCCCGCAGCAGGGTCGTCTTGCCAGCACCGTTGTGCCCCATGACAGCGGCGACCCCATCCGGTGGTACTTCGACGGTGACACCGTGCACCACTGTGGTGCGCCCGTAGCCGACATGCACATCCATCAATTCCAGCATCAGACCTCCTCAGTGACGGCCCCAGTCACGGCCCTACCGAGGTAGACCTCCTGTACCTGCGGGTCGGCCTGCACCTGGGCCACGGTGCCCTCGCTGAGCACCTGCCCGGCGTGCAGCACGGTGACCGAGGTGGCGAATGACCGCATGAAATCCATGTCGTGTTCGACCACCACGACGGTGCGTTTGGCGCCGATCCGGTGCAGCAGCTCACCGGTCTGGGTCCGCTCCTCGGCGCTCATCCCGGCCACCGGCTCGTCGAGCAGCAGCACCCGCGCGTTCTGCACCAGCAGCATGCCGATCTCCAACCATTGCTTCTGCCCATGGGCCAGTGCGCCTGCTTGGCTGTGGCGCACCTTGCTCAGGCCGACGGCCTCCAGGGTTTCCTGGACCTCCGGCGGCATCGACGAGCGGCGACGCAGCAGTGACAGCGGGCGACGGCCGGCGCCAGCGGCGATGTCGAGATTCTGCAGCACGGTCAGTTTCTCGAACACGCTGGCGGTCTGGAAGGTGCGTCCGATGCCGAGGCGGACAATGTTGTGCACCTTCTTCCCGATCAGTTCTGTCGTGCCGAACTTGACCGATCCGGCGGCTGGCACAAGCCCAGTGATCGCGTCGACCAGCGTGGTCTTGCCTGCACCATTGGGTCCGATCAAAAACCGAAGGTCGCCCTGCAGCACGGTCATTGAGACCCCGTCGACAGCGGCAAACCCATCGAACACGACTCGCACGTTAGATAATTCGAGGTAATCGACGTCACTGCTCATCGGCCTGACTCCGCACCGATCCCGGAAAGGTCCGGATCCGGTGACGGCCTGTCCGCAGCGAACGGCCGAACGGGCAATAGCTGGTCATCTGTCCGTGACTCAGCCCGCCGTCTACGCAACAACAAACCGACTGATGACAGCCCGCCGGGCAGGAAGGCAACCACCAGGACAAGCAGTGCGCCCTGGAAGTAGGTCCAAAACGATGGGAAGCTTTCCGAAAGCGTGGTCTGTGCCCAGGCCACCACGATCGCCCCGAGGGCCGGGCCGAACAGCGTGGATCGACCACCGATCGCCACCCCGATCAGAAAGGCGATCGAGGGCACGACTCCCACGCTGGCCGGCGATATGATCCCGACGATGGGCACGAACAACGCGCCCGCGATGCCTGCCATTGCCGCCGCAAGCACGTATGCGACGATTTTGATGTTGGCTGGGTCGTACCCCAGGAACCGGACCCGCTCCTCCTGATCCCGGACTGCAACGAGGAGCTCCCCGTACCGCGAGCGGTAGAGTTGCCAGACGATGGCGAGCATTACCAGCAGGGTGGCCCCGGCGATGTAAAACAGCATTCGCTTGTTCACCGGGTCAAATAGATTGTATCCGAAGAACGAACGGAACCCGTTGAGACCGTTGGTCCCGCCGGTAGTGGTTTGTTGGCCGATCAGCAGAATCGCGAAGGCCGCCGCAAGGGCCTGGGACAGAATAGCGAAATACGCGCCGCGCACCCGCCTGCGGAAGATCGCGGCACCGAGGCCGAAGGCCACCAATGCGGGAATCAGCACCACACCGAGCAGAGTTACCACCGGGGATCGGAACGGCTCCCACCAGACGGGAAGCTGGCCCGACCCGTAGAGTCGCATGAAATCGGGCACCCCAGACGGTCCGGCGTCGACGAGTTTGAGATGCATGGCCATCACGTAACCGCCCAGGCCAAAAAACACGCCTTGCCCCAGCGTCAGCATGCCGCCACGCCCCCAGGCCAGGCCGATCCCGACCGCCACGATGCCGTAGCAAACGAACCGACCCAGCAGTGACAGCCGGAAGTCCGAGAGCGCAGCAGGCGCCACCACCAACAGCGCGACGGCACCGAATACGAAACCGAGCAGGACGCCGTAGTCACGTTTGAGCTGCCCGGGGAACTTCCCGGTCTGCCTTGCGACTACCGCCGTCATGCCAGGCTCCTGGTCCGGACGTTGAAAATGCCCTGCGGGCGGACCTGCAAGAAGACGACAATCACGACGAAGACCATCACCTTCGCGATGCTCGCCGTGGTCGAGTACTCGAACGTGGCCTGCAGCAGACCGAGCCCGAACGCCGCAATCACGGCACCCTTGATCTGACCGATCCCTCCCGCCACCACGACCAGGAAGGCGTCGACGACGTAGTTGGTGCCCAGGGTGGGGCCGGTGGAGCCGAGCAGGGTCACCGCTACGCCGGCGATCCCGGCCAGGCCCGAGCCGATGAAGAAAGTGAGCCGGTCGGTGCTCCGGGTGGAAATGCCGACCGTCTCGGCGAGGTCGCGGTTCTGCACGACGCCACGGATCCGGCGTCCCAGCGCCGTCGTCTTCAGCAGCGCAGACAGACTGACGACGGCGACAACCGCGAGCACCAGGATGAACATCCGGGCCGCAGGTACTGCGACGACACCGAGGTTGATGCTGCCGGACAGCCAGGCAGGGGCGCGGACATCGACGTTCGGCGCACCGAAGATGTCCCGGGCCGCCTGTTGCAGGATCAGCGCCACACCCCAGGTGACGAGCAAGGTGTCCAGGGGCCGGTGGTACATCCGATGAATTAGACCGACCTCCAAAATCAACCCCATCAGGCCACCGATCAAGAACCCGAGCGGGATGGCCAGCAGCAGCGAGATCCCCGCGTCGGCGATCAGCCCCTGGACCATGAAGGCTGTGTAGGCACCCGCCATCATGAACTCGCCGTGGGCCATATTGATCACGCCCATCTGGCCGAATGTCAGGGACAGGCCAAGGGCAGCGAGCAACAGAACCGAACCCAGCGACAAGCCGGCCACCAGCTGATTGACAAGGGCGTCCATGCCGGCTGTCCTTCCGAAAACTCCGAGAGAGCGTGGTACGCATTCGTCAGCCGGACAACCCCTTGGCCCAGTCGTAACTCTCCAGGAAAGGATCCGGCTCGATGGGGGCACCGGAACTCCATTCGGTGTAAATCAGCCCGTCCGACGCGACCTTGCCGATCAATGCCGTCTTGGCGATGTGGTGATTTTCACCGTTGACCGTGACAGTCCCCTCCGGAGCTTCATAGCTCACACCATCTGCCGCCTTGTTGACGTCGTCAGTCGTGAAGGACTGCGCCTTCTCCACCATCGCTTTCCACAAGAACAGTGATGTGTATGCTGCCTCCATCGGGTCGGAGGTCACCCGCCCCTGGCCATACTTGGCCTTGTACGCCTGTACGAAAGCGCTGTTCGTCGGAGAGTCGATAGTCTGGTAATAGTTCCACGCGGTCAGCTGACCTGCCACATTATCCACGCCGATACCGCCGACTTCCTCTTCAGCGATCGACACCGACATAACCGGCATTGCCGTCGGAGCCAGGCCAGCGTTGCGGTACTCCTTGAAGAACGCCACATTCGAGTCACCGTTGAGGGTGTTGAACACCGCGCCGGCCCCTGCAGCCTTCACTTTGTTGACGATCGTCGCGAATTCGGTGTGCCCCAGCGGCGCGTATTCCTCGCCCTTCACCTCGATGCCGTTGGCCTTGGCATACGCGATGATCTCCTTGTTCGCGGTGCGCGGAAAGACATAGTCAGATCCCACCAGGAACAGTGAGGTGACGCCCTGTTGCTTGAGGTAATCCAGCGCAGGAATGATCTGTTGATTGGTAGTCGCGCCAGTATAGAAGATGTTCGGCGATGCCTCGAGTCCCTCATACTGCACCGGGTAGAACAGCAGTGAGTTAGCGCCCTCGAACACGGGGAGCATCGCCTTGCGAGAAGCCGATGTCCAACCGCCGAAGACCGCCGCCACACAATCGGACCCGATCAGCTTGGTCGATTTCTCGGCGAAGACCGTCGGCTCGGACGCACCGTCCTCACTTACCACCTCCAACTTCTTGCCGAGCACACCGCCGCTCGCGTTGATCTGTTCGGCGCCCAGAACCAGTGCGTCATGCACAGTGTTCTCGCTGATCGCCATGGTTCCAGACAGCGAGTTCAGGAAACCGATCTTGACCGAGTCGCCTGAGGTGTCGACGCAGGAGGCCGCGGATGAACCACCTGAATCGCCGACACGGCTACCACAACCGGCCAATACCAGCCCCCCGGCGGCCACAAAGACGGCGACACTGAATAGGCGTCCCCTCGTTCGCCGGCAGAAGGTATTTCCATCAGCGCGGCCAGAACTTGCGCCCTTCCCAACGGTGTGACTCATGACGTCAACCTCCTACGTCGGAACAGGCAGCGACGGTACCTGCGGTGCACGTTAAGAACGGTCCGTTACAGTAAGATTTCAGGATGAGGTCGACGCTGTTACATATCACCATTTCGGGTGGTCGAGTACCCCCACTTAGCGTAAACATATAATGACGCACTGCCATTTTATCGCCTCTAGTTACACTGGCGGGTGTAATACCACCAGCCACGCTCCCGCAAGCATTGCTGGGCCGTGGGGAACGTCGTGGTAACCAAGCATCCGTGCGGGTCCGGCGATGACCACGGTCAATGCGCTGGCCGCCAAGACCGCCAGCAGCAGCCCAGACCACGATGACGCCGCCGTGAGCGCACCCAAGCTTCCTGCCAGCTTCACGTCACCACCACCCAAGGCGCCCGGGGCTATCAACCGCACGGCCGCATACCCACCCGCCCAAAGCAACGCACCCACAACGGCCCGAACCATCAGATCGGCATTCCCGGCACCTACCGCCGCAACGGCCAGCAACACGGCGATCACCGGGTACGCAGGCAAGGTCAGGGCATCAGGTAACCGCCTGACGGCAACGTCGGCGGCCCCCAGCAGCACGCCGGACCAGGCCAGCACCAGCGGGACCGGCCACCACCACACCGGCAAACCCTCGGTCCGGGCGACGATCACGGCCCACAAGGCAGCCACCAGCACCCCGCACGCCAGCGTCGGCACCCGAACACCCCGCGGGACCCGGCGCAGCAGCGTCGCCCCTCCAGCACCGGCAACGGCTCCGGTCACGACCGCCCACACGCTGCTCACACCCGCCAGCCTGGCCGGGCTACCCGCTGTGGAGGGCAGGTTCGGACGCAGGCTGTGGATAGCAGCGCGGATGGGGACAGACTGGCGGGCCCCAGAACAGGCCGTTAGAACACGCCGCGGACGACCGCGTCGCGGACCGCCGCTGCGTGCTCCTCGATCGTCACCGAGAAGCAAGAAGTGCCGTCTTGCTGACACTTCACGAAGTACCGCCAGGGCCCGGGTTCCGGGTCCAGCGCGGCCGCGACGGCAGCCGCGCTCGGCGACCCGATCGGTGACGCCGGCAACCCGACGTTGAGATAGGTGTTGTACGGGCCCGGCCGGGCCCGGTCGGCATCGGATGTGCGCGCCTGCTGCAGTTGCAGCGGGTAATTGATGGTGGAGTCCATCTGCAGTGGCATTCCGACGGCAAGCCGGTTGTAGATCACCCGCGAGACGCGGCGGAAGTCCGGGGTGATGGCCTCGCGCTCGATCACCGAGGCGATCACCAGCACCTCATAGGCACTGTGGCTGGTGCCCGCGGCGGACGCGGGAAAACCTGCCGCCAGCAGCCGCGCCACCGAAGTGCTGGTGACCTGACGCAATAGCTCCACCGCCGAACTGCCAGGGCGCACGTCGTAGTTACCCGGGACCAGCAGACCCTCCAGGCGCCGACCTGGCTCGACTCGCGACATCGGATCCGCGGCCCAGGACGGCACAGCAAGCTGGGCAAGGTCGGCCTGGCCCATGGCAGTGCGGAGTTCTTCAACGCTCACGCAGGTGCTCGTGCCGCCGTTCACCGCGCAGCTGGCTCTCGAGATGTCGCTGAGCAGCCCAGGGACCGTCTTACCATCCGGCAGGTCGACATCGTTGAGTTGCTCACCGCCACGGATCTCCAGATGCCCGACCCGAGCCGCCGGTTCCTGCAACCTCGCCACCGCGGCGGAACCGGACATCTGCTCGCGCAGCTGGTAGTAGCCGGGCTGGACCGCTCGGATTCGGGGATCGGCTTCCGCGGCCAGGGTGAAAGCTCGAACGCTGGCGACCACGTTGCGCCGGACCAGGGCAGCCCCGATTGCGCTGAGGCTCTGGCCGTTCTCGACCTGCACGACGGTCGCCGCACCGCCGGCGCCGGCGAAGTCGGGCGTCTTACGCAACGCTTCTAGCTGGCGTATCCCAAAGAACACCCCCCCGGCTGCCAGCATCAGCACGAGCAGTACGGTTCCGAGCACGATACGACGCCTGCGCCGCTCCAGGGCTTGGCGTCGCTGCCGCCGCCCCCCGGTCCGCCTCGGCGCGTGGGGCGGCTCTATGTCGTCAACAGTGTCCCTGAACAGCCCCAGGTCGTCGGTCACTTTGCCGCCTCCGCGGGACCAAGTGCGTCGGCGGTCACTTTGCCGCCTCCGCGGGACCAAGTGCGTCGGCGGTCACTTTGCCGCCTCCGCCGTGCACCAGGGACCGACACGCCGTGCATTAAAGGCGGACACGCCGGGGGGTGCGGGGTCATGGCCCGCTGTCCGCTGCTCCGCCAGGCCGGTGTTGTTCCAGCCAGCCCTGCAGGATCTCCACCGCAGCCGCCTGGTCGACCACAGCGCGCTGCTTGCGACCACGAACGCCGCGGTCAGCGAGCGTCCGAATCGCCGAGACGGTGGTGAGGCGCTCGTCGGTCATCCGGACCGGGACACTGTCACCGAGCCGCTCCGCCAAGGTGTGGGCGTACTCCTGTGCCGCGCGCGCCGCTGGACCGTGCCGCCCAGCCAGCGTGCGCGGGAGCCCGACCACCACCTCCACAACCTGGTGCTCGACGATCAGTGCGACCAGCTCCTCAAGGTCGCTGCCCCCCGCCCGGTCCCGGCTGAGGGTAATCAACGGCGTTGCGAGTATCCCGGATGGATCAGATAGCGCAACCCCGACCCGTACCTCACCGACATCCACCCCGAGCCGGCGGCCAGGCCCGGTCACGCGCCGTTACGCCCAGCGAGCTCGGCACGCAGCGCGGCCACTGCAGCCGGAATCCCGGCTGGCTCGGTGCCACCGCCTTGGGCCAGATCCGGCTTACCGCCACCGCGACCACCGACGGCAGGCCCGAACACCGGAACCAGCGCACCCGCCGCCACTCCCCGCTGCCGGGCGGCGGCGGTGGTGGCCACCACGAAGGAGACCTTGCTCCCTGCGGAGTCCACGCTGAACAGCGCCACCACCGCAGGCCGTTCACCGAGTCGACCCCGGACGTCGGTCGCGAGCGCACGCAGGTCCGGACCGCTCACCCCTGGCGGAGTTTCGGCCGCCACCAGGGCCGTCGCTCCGATCTGCTCGGCGCTCTCGGCGAGGGTTCCCGCAGAAGACAGCACCGCGGCGGCGCGCAACCGCTCCAGCTCGCGCTCGGCCGCGCGTAGCCGCTCCGTGATCGCGCCGATGCGGTCGGGCAGTTCCTCAGGCCGGGACTTGAACTGCTCAGCCAGCTGCCCGACCAGCACATGCTCGCGGGCCAGGAAGCGGAATGCGTCCAGGCCCACCAGCGCCTCCACCCGGCGTACCCCGGATCCGATAGATGCCTCGGACAGCAGCTTGACCAGACCGATATTGGCCGAGTTTGCCACGTGAGTGCCGCCGCACAGCTCCTTGGAGTAATCCCCGATCGTGACGACCCGCACCGCGTCGCCGTACTTCTCACCGAACATCGCGACCGCGCCGTCCTGGCGGGCGGCCTGCATCGACATCACGTCAGCGGTGACTGGAAGCGCTCGCAGCAGCACCTCGTTGACCTCGTCCTCGACATCGGCCAGCACACTGGGCGGTACCGCACCGCCTGGCGACGTGAAGTCGAAACGCAACCGACCCGGGGCGTTGAGCGAGCCGGCCTGCGCGGCACTGCTGCCCAGTGCCCGCCGGATACCGGCGTGTACCAGGTGCGTCGCGGAATGTGCCCGGGCCACCGCCTGGCGGCGGGACACGTCCACTTCGGCGACAGTCGGGGCGTCCAGCCGGATCTCACCGGAGACGACCGTCCCCCGGTGCACCGACAGGCCGTCCACCGGCGACTGCACGTCGGCCACCTCAACGACGAACCCGTCACCGATCAGGCGCCCGGTGTCGGCCTGCTGGCCACCACCCTCGGCGTAGAACGGGGTGCGGTCGAGTACCACCTCCACGGCACTGCCCTGGCCCGCCGCCGGTACCCCGGCACCGTCCACGACCAGGCCGATCACCCTGGCCTCGGCGGTGAGATCGGTATAGCCGAGAAATTCGGTGCGACCGTGTGCGTCGAGCACGGACCGGTACTCGCCAAGATCCCCGTGCCCGGAGCGGCGGGCTGCGGCGTCGGCCTTGGCGCGCTGCCGCTGCTGCGCCATCAGCGTGCGAAAGCCCGCTTCGTCGACGGATAAGCCGGCCTCGGCGGCCATCTCCAGGGTGAGGTCGATGGGGAAGCCATAGGTGTCATGCAGCTGGAACACCTGATCCCCGGTCAGCTGCGAGCCACCGGCCTGGCGGGTTCGCGTCACCGCCACATCGAAGATTCGCGACCCGGACGACAATGTCGCCAGGAACGCGTCCTCCTCGGCGCAGGCGATCGCCTCGATGCGCTCGTAGTCAGTGTCGATCTCCGGGTACGACGGCCCCATCGTGGCGCGCACCACGGCGACGATGTCGCCAAGCACCGGTTCGGTCACGCCGAGCAGGCGCGCGGAGCGAACGGTGCGGCGCAACAGCCTGCGCAGCACGTAGCCGCGTGCCTCGTTGCCCGGTGTCACTCCGTCGCCGATCAGCATGACGCTGGTGCGGGCGTGGTCGGCAATCACCCGAAACCGCACGTCATCGGTCGGATCCCGCCCGTAGCGACGGCTGGACAGCTCCTCGGCGCGGGTGATCACCGGACGGAGCAGATCGGTCTCGTAGACGTTGGGCATACCCTGCAGGATCAATGCCACCCGCTCAACGCCCATCCCGGTGTCGATGTTCTTGGCGGGCAGCGGTCCGAGAATCGAGAAGTCGCCCTTACCCGGCCCGGTGGACTCTCCCCGCTCATCTTGCATGAAAACGAGGTTCCATATTTCCAGGAATCGATCCTCGTCGACGATCGGGCCACCGGGGCGGCCGAATTCCGGTCCGCGGTCGAAGTAGATCTCCGAGGAGGGGCCGCACGGTCCGGGCACGCCCATGGACCAGAAGTTGTCGTCCATGCCGCGGCGCTGGATACGCTCAGCGGGTATCCCGGCGATCGTGCGCCACAGCTGCTCGGCTTCATCGTCGTCGGCATACACGGTGACCCAGATGCGGTCCGGGTCGAAGCCGTAGCCGCCGGAGTCCTGCTCACCGGTCACCAGCTGCCAGGCGTGCTCGATGGCCCCGTGCTTAAAGTAATCCCCGAAGGAGAAGTTGCCAGCCATCTGGAAGAAGGTGTTATGCCTCGTGGTCTTTCCGACCTCATCGATGTCTGGCGTGCGCACACACTTCTGGATAGAGGTTGCGCGACTGTAGGGGGGCGTCACCTGGCCGAGGAAGTACGGCTTGAAAGGCACCATGCCAGCATTGACGAACAGCAGGTTCGGGTCGTCGACCAGCAATGAGGCGCTGGGCACCACGATATGCCCGGAGCGTTCGAAATGATTGGTGAAACGCTGGCGGATCTCGTGGGTCTGCACGGGTCTTCCTTGGAAAGCGGAGTAGGTGGCGAGCGTGCGGCAGGGACTAGGCCCGCGCGGAGGTGCGACCCGCGCGGGCACCGGCCTGCCCGGGTAGAACGTCGATGCCGGTGCGCCGGGCAACGGTGTCGTGCAGTTCGGCTTCCCGCTCGGCCATCCCGGCCCGCACCTCGGCGCCGAAAGACCCCACCGCCGCAGCCAGTTCTCGCACCGCATAGCCGACGTTCTCAGCGGCGCCTGCAGGGGTCATCCGGCGGGCGGCCGCAGCAGCCCGGCGATTCGCTGCAACTCCGGCGGCAACACCCACGCCGAACCAGAAGATTCGCTTCACCGCCGACCTCCGCTGCGCCTTCCTCGTTGTTGGCGTGCGGCGCGCTCTTCGCGCTTGCGACTCTTGCGGCGCACTCGCATCGCCTTGCTCACGCCATAGGACAACGCCGCCACCCGCACCAGCGGCCCGCCCAGGGTCGCGGTGAACAAGGAGGTCAGCGCCGAGACGTTGCCGGTGACCGCCTGCGCGTTCGCCGTAATCCCATCCAGCCTCTCCAACTGGGCATTCACGTGAGTGACAGTGGTGTTCGCCCCGTTGAACAGCGGATCGGCTTCGTCGCTCGCCTTGCGGATCGCCAACGTCGCCTCGTCAAGAGTACGCCCCAGCTTGATCAGGGGTACCGCAAGCAGGCCAACCAGCACCACGAAGGCGCCAGCGGCGATCAGCGCGGCGATCTGGCCTGCCGACACGTGCCCTCCCTCAATGCCGATGACCGGTCGCGGTGAATCACGCCGCCCCCGCTGAACGGCGGTCAGGCTACCGCGTGGCCTGGCTGCACAGCGGGTTGGATACCGCATGCAGCCGCAGGGTGGTTTCCGGCAGCAGCCGTCGGGTCGTCAGTTGCTCTACCGCGATGGTCGGCTTGAACACGTCGAATAGCGCGAACCGGCCGGACAGCTCAGGAAAGCGCCGGTGATAGTCCTCGATGCCACCGCGCACCACCGCCCAGAACTCCTGCTCGCCGAACCCGTAGACGTCCGCCAAGAGCATCGCGAGCTCGCCAAGATTGATGAACAGCAGCGCGTCGAGCAGGAAGTCGGTGACGAGGTCGGGGTTGTCGGTCTCGACGAAGGAATTGGGATTCGTATGGTGCACCGGCGTCGCGGCGAGTTGCGGGCACAGCGCAGGATTGGCCAGCCGAGATCGGGAGAACCGCACCCCGTCGTGAAAGTCCCTGACCGCCAGCCGTCGCGGGCGGCCGTGGGCGTGCACCAGCACCATGTTCTGCGCGTGCGCCTCGAGGGCGATGCCGTGTCCCTGCAGTAGATGCACAACCGGCACGACGCTCACCGTGACCAGCTCCTCGAGCCACTGCCGTACGCCGAACGCGCGCACCCACGGGTCCACCAGTGGGGTGCCGTCGAGCTCGCGCGCAGCGAGCCCGTTGAACGGCATCGCTTGTTCCCCGGGTTCCAGGTGGAGGTGCAGGCTTTGACGCCAGATGCAGGCCAGCACGCCGTAGGTGTCCGCACGCACCAGCTCGGACACCGGTGCGGGGTCGACCACCACGCCCATCACCTCGCCCAGCACGATCAGCCTCAGCTCCTCGCGGAGGTAACCGTCCTCGGTGACCACCCGGCGCAGCCAGTCGGAGATCCGCGGCGCGTTGCCGACGGTGTACGGGGCGAGCACCCTGCTGGTCGAGGTGTTCACAATCGACAACGCCAGCTTCAGGTAGGCCCGTTCGGGAACGTCCCGGCAGGCCAGGGTGCGCAGCGACTGCTGAGCTCGGTGAATGTGTGGATCCTCGCCGAGCACGAGAAGTTCTCGATTGCGGAGTTGGGCGCCGAAGACGCGGCTGATGTGTTCGCGCCACTGCCACGGGTGCACCGGCACCAACGTGTAGTCCACCGGATCCCCTCCGGCCCGACGGATCCGCTGATGGAAGCCCTCGACGGTGGCGCTGCCGAGCTGTTCGTACAGGAACGTGGTCTCGTGCAGCGCGGTGGATACCGACACCATCGCGGTGCTCCGGTGAGCGGCCAGCCACAACGGGTGGATAGCTTGAGCGAACTCCGGTCCCCAGGCGAGGTTGTCCGTCAGGTCGAAGCCGATCCGTGACTTGTAGGCGGGGTGGTACGGGTGCCCGTCGGTGATGGCCGACTCCAGCGCGTCGTAGTCCCTGTCGCAGAGCCGCCCGCGCACATCACTACGTTGGGCCCGCAGGTACTGCGCGAGGGTGTCCTTGATCAGGGTCTCCTCCAGCTCACGGGCGAATGTCGCCAGCCGCGTCGCGTCTGCACGCAAGCCCTCCCGCACGTCGCTGAGAAATCTCGTCGTCGAGTCGGCCTCGGCGTTGCCACCGGACCCGCAGCGAAGCACCGGCTCCGGTCCCAGCCGGACCCGATCGAACCCGTACCGCCGCGTCGCGGTGAACAGGTAAGAGACCGCGTCACCGTGCTCGTCAATGCCGTCGACGGCACAGCGCCCGTCGTCGGCGGTACGCGCGGCCATCGTTCCCTCGTACAGCAGCGACTCCAGCAGTTGCCGGAACAACCGCCGGCGTACCTGCTCGAACTGTGCGGCGCGCAAGGCACGCTCGATAAGATCGGAGTCTGGTGTCATGGTTGCTCCCGGTCATTACAGGTCCAGCCAGGTACCGATCTGTTGGCGCCGGGCGCGCGTGTACACCTCCGGGAGCGCAGGCGATATCCTCCACCGCCATACCCATCTGCCGGAGATAGCAGGGTCCGCGAGGTGTACAGGCATGGCGATGATCCGGTCGGCGATATGGCCTTGCTTTGCCGTGGGCGCGTAGGTGGGGCTTGAGTGGCTGGATCACCTTGCCCTCATGAACTCAAGCTTGGCGAGCACCTCGACGCCGGATTGCGGGAATGACTGGTTCAACATCACCAGTGGCGTGTTGCCTATGCATGCCAATACGGAGCCCGGAAAATATCAATGGCGGTATCAGTGTCCGAGCCTAAGCTGAATTTACCACAAAGATCAATACCTCCTGGTTCGTGATCAAGGTGACGGTGGTCGCGGCCTGGTGCGACTCCTGTAGGTCGGCACCCAGAGGCGCTAATGCTGCTCGCCGCGGATAATTCGACGCAGCCTGGACAGCCGCTCGGCGAGGCTGCGTTCCGCGCCGTGCCCGCGGGGTTCGTAGTAGTCGCGTCCTACGAGGTCATCGGGCGGGTACTGCTGGGTCAACACCCCATCGGGCACATCGTGTGGGTAGCGGTAGCCCTGCGCGTGACCCAGCCGCGCGGAACCCGCATAGTGCCCATCACGCAGGTGAGCCGGGACCGGTCCGGTGGCCCCCGCCCGGACGTCGGCCAAAGCGGCATCGATCGCGCTGATCACCGCATTGGATTTGGGTGCGGTGGCAAGGTGCACGGTGGCCTGAGCCAACGCGAGCCTGCCCTCAGGCATCCCGATGAGCGCGACGGCATGGGCAGCGGCCACCGCGGTCTGCAACGCCGTCGGGTCAGCCATCCCAACATCCTCGCTCGCGTGCACCACCAGCCGCCGGGCGATGAACCTGGGGTCCTCGCCTGCCTCGACCATCCGCGCCAAGTAGTGCAGCGCCGCGTCCACGTCGGACCCGCGGATCGCTTTGATGAACGCGCTGATCACGTCATAATGCTGATCTCCGGCGCGGTCGTAGCGCACCGCAGCCCGGTCCACGACCGACTCGACGGCGGGCAGATCCACCACCGTGTTGCCCATCGAGGTCACCGCCTCGGCAGCGGTCTCCAGTGCGGTCAGCGCCCGCCGGGCATCTCCAGCGGCAAGCCGCACCAGATGCTCCTCGGCTGGGTGCTCCAACCTGACCGACCCACCCAGGCCGCGCGGATCGGCCAGGGCACGCCGGATCAGCGTCCGCACGTCGTCGTCGGACAGCGGGTGCAGCTGCAACACCAGCGAGCGGGACAGCAACGGCGACACCACGGAGAAGAACGGGTTTTCGGTTGTCGCCGCGACCAGCAGGACCAGCCGGTCCTCGACGGCGCCGAGCAGCGCATCTTGCTGGGTGCGCGAGAAGCGGTGCACCTCATCGATGAACAGCACTGTGGCGTCCCCGCCCTCGCGGCCCAGCCGGCGGCGCGCACCGTCGATTACGGCGCGGACCTCTTTGACCCCAGCCGACAGCGCCGACATCGCCTCAAAGCGCCGGCCGGTCGCCTGCGACACCAGCCGAGCCAGCGTGGTCTTTCCGGTCCCCGGCGGGCCGTACAGGATTACTGACGCCGCGGCGCCTCCCTCGATCAGCCTGCGCAGCGGGCAGCCAGGGCCCAGTAGGTGGTCCTGCCCGACAACCTCTTCCAGCGCGGCCGGCCGCATCCGGACCGCCAAGGGTGCCGACGCGGACAACCGCGCTTCGGCGCGGTCCTGCGCCTGCACAGCGAACAGCCCGTCGGCGAAAAGGGCCCCGTCATCTGCTGCACCGTTATCTGGCACACCGCGAAGGTACCGCCGTGGGCTGACCAGTAGGGCCGGCAACACCAGAGTGGAGTGGCTGGTGAAAGGGTCAGCCCTGGGTCAGCGGACGGCGGAGAGTGCGGTTATCACGGCGGGTGCGTGCCAGCAGTACGAGCACGCCGGCGAACGCGATGCCGACCAGGTTCACCAGCAACTGCATAGTGGACAGCGCAGCCGTTTCCCACTCCCCGATAGTGGCCGCCACCACCGCGAACCCTGCCGCGGGCACCGTGGTGACCGAGATGAACACTCCGACCAGCGCGGCCGACTTCGCCGAGGTCAGGGAGAGCATCCCGGCGGCCCCTGCAAGCAGGGCGACGATAAAGGAGAACGCCCCCACGTCGTAGATGAAATCGACCTGATTGGCGGCGCCGACGACTCCCGCTGGGATCAACCCAGCCCATTCGCCGAGCAGTGCGCCCGCGGCGGCAATGAGCATGGCCAGCGGGAAACCCACGCCCAACGCGACTGCCGCCCTGCGGATCAGGTCTGCACGCCGCAGCACCAGCCCGACCGCGATCGCCGCCAACGGCCCAAACTCCGGACCCACGACCATGGCTCCCACCACCGTCACTGGAGAGTCGGTGACCACCCCGACTACCGCGATGAGGCAGGCCAAGGTGAGGAAGGCCTGGAAGGTGAAGGTCAACCGGGAGTCGTCCCCGGTCCGCGCGATGAGCTCGTCCCACACCAATGCGTCGGCCGGATCACCCGGCGCGGCGGCCACCGCGGCGTCCGCCGCGTCGGAAAGCACGGTGTCCACCGGTTCGAGAGTGATTCCGCCGACGCGGTCGATACTGAGGGCACCCAAGGCGGCCAGCACGCCGTCGGCGGCCTCCCGAGCCACGTCAGCCTGGATCAGGTCACCGGGTGGATCGACCGCAGCGCCCCGCAGCAAGACGAGATGGACAGTGCCGGAATCCCTACGCAGGCAATCGAGCACCGCGTCGGTTGCCTCCGCCGGGCACGTGACGCGCAGGTGCAGCACCTGCTATCCCTTCGCGGGAGGCTTCGCGTCCACCCCGGCCTCGAGGCGCTGTTCGCGAGTGATCGGGGCGGGAGCACCGGTGAGCGGGTCGAGACCGCCACCAGACTTCGGGAACGCGATGACCTCGCGCAGCGAGTCGGCACCGGCGAGCAACATGCAGATCCGGTCCCATCCGAAGGCGATTCCCCCGTGTGGCGGGGGTCCGTAGCGGAAGGCCTCCAGCAGGAACCCGAATTTCTCCCGAGCCTCGTCATCGGAGATCCCGAGTACCCGAAACACCCGTTGCTGCACATCGGGCTGGTGGATACGGATCGATCCCCCGCCGATCTCATTGCCGTTGCAGACCACGTCGTAGGCGTAGGCCAGCGCGGAGCCCGGCGCCTCCTCGAAGCGATCGTGCCACTGCGCTGTGGGTGCGGTGAACGGGTGGTGCACCGCGGTCCAGCGGCTGTGCCCGATAGCGACGTCCCCGCTGCCCTCAGCTAGCTCGAACAGCGGTGCGTCGATGACCCACACGAATGACCAGGCCGACTCGTCGATCAGGCCGCAGCGCCTACCGATCTCTACCCGGGCAGCGCCCAGGAGCGCACGCGCGTCACGTGGTTCGCCCGCAGCGAAGAAGACACAGTCGCCGGGGTTGGCGCCCACCGCCTTGGCCAGACCGTCCAGCTCGTGGTCATCGAGGTTGCGGGCCACCGGGCCGGAAAGCTCACCTTCCGCACCGACCAGCACGTAGGCCAAGCCCTTGGCGCCTCGCTGCTTGGCCCACTCCTGCCAGGCATCCAGCTGCCGGCGCGCCTGGTTCGCTCCGCCGGGCATGACGACCGCGCCCACGTACGGTGCTTGGAAGATCCGGAATGGGGTGTCGGCGAAGTAGCCGGTGAGTTCGGTGAGCTCGAGGCCGAAGCGGAGATCCGGCTTGTCAGTTCCGTAGCGGGCCATCGCGTCGGCGTAGCTCAGCCGCGGGATCGGCAGCTCGATCTCGTAGCCGGCCAGCTCCGACCACAGCGCCGCCACCACCCGCTCACCCAGTGACATCACGTCGTCCTGTTCGACGAAACTCATCTCGACGTCGAGCTGGGTGAACTCGGGCTGCCGGTCGGCGCGGAAGTCCTCGTCCCGGTAGCAGCGGGCGATCTGGTAGTACCGCTCCACGCCGGCGACCATGAGTAGCTGCTTGAACAGCTGCGGCGATTGCGGCAGTGCGTACCAGCAGCCGGGCTGCAACCGGGCGGGGACTAGGAAGTCCCGCGCGCCCTCCGGGGTGGAGCGAGTCAGGGTCGGGGTCTCCACCTCGATGAAGTCCTCGCCGTGCAGCACCGTGCGGGCGATCCGGTTGGCCTCGCTGCGCAGTCGCATCGCGGCCGCCGGGCTGGCCCGGCGCAGATCGAGGTAGCGGTACCGCAGCCGAATCTCCTCGCCAACTTCCAGGTGATCGTCAAGTTGGAACGGCAACGCCGCCGACTCGCTGAGCACCGTCAGCTCGTCGGCGGTGACCTCGATGCTGCCGGTCGGAATGTCCGGGTTCTCATTACCCTCGGGGCGGGTGGCCACAGTGCCGGTGACTTGCAAGCAGAACTCGGCACGCAACCGATGCGCTCGGTCGGCCATGTCGCCCTCGCGGAACACCACCTGCGCCACTCCAGAGACGTCCCGCAGATCAATGAAGATCACACCACCGTGATCGCGGCGGCGGGCGACCCACCCGGTCAGGGTGACGGCGTGCCCGGCGTGCTCAGCTCGCAGCGTGCCGGCAGGGTGGGTGCGCATCACGGAAGCTGCTCCTCGATCTTGATGACGGACTGGCGACTCTGCAAAGGCTAACTGCGCACGCAGTCCACTTGCCGCCCGTCCCCTGCCCGGGCCACAGCCGGGTGCGGCCTCGGGTGCTGAGCCGGTTGACGAGGGCAGCCGGCGGATCCGGGCCGCCGATCCCTTGAGCTTAACAATGGTTCAGGTTGCCGGCTGGCTGCCGACTGCACTCCGCGAGCACCGAGCTCAGGAGGCACTGCAATGTCCAGCACCGAGATGTTCGGTACTGACCACAGACCGGATCACCACAGCGGCGGCAGTCAACTCGACAAGCGCTTCCGGACCAGGAAAGCGTTGAGCTGGTGGCAGGCGATCGCCGCCGGTGCCGTGGCCGCTGCGGTCGTCATCTTGGAGGCGATCCGGCGTCGGACCTAGATCAGCCGCCAGGCGTGACGCAGATGGACGGCGGGACAGCCATCGCGGTTATTCCCATCACGTCTTCAGCGGACTTACCGTGCCGACACCGTACCGGCGGGCAAGCTGGGTAACACGCGCGGAGATGCTGCGTTGGTATGCCTGAGGCGCGTATGCCCCGTTGCGGTAAAGCTCCTGGTATTGGGGCATGAGTTCGGGATACTCGCGCTCCAGCCAGGCGAGATACCACTCCCGAGCGCCGGGTCGCAGGTGCAGTACGAGCGGGGTAGCGCTGCGCGCGCCGGCCGCCGCGATGGCCCACACCGTCGCCTCGAGCTGGTCGGGCGAGTCGGTGAGGTACGGCAGGATCGGCGCCATGAGCACCCCGCACCCGATGCCCGCATCGGTGAGCGTGCGGCACACACTGAGCCGGGCGCGTGGTGCGGGTGTGCCAGGTTCCACCTTCCGCCACAACATCTCATCGACGAATCCCACCGAGACGTTGACCGACACATCGGTGACCTCCGCGGCCTCGCGAAGCAGATCCAGATCGCGTAGTACCAGGGTGCCCTTGGTGAGGATCGAGAACGGATTCCGCGCATCGCGCAGAGCCTCAAGAATGCCGGGCATCAGGCGGTAGCGACCCTCGGCGCGCTGGTAGGGGTCGACGTTGGTGCCCATTGCGATATGGTCCCCTGCCCAACGCGAAGAGTGGAGCTGCTTACGCAGCAGCTCCGGTGCGTTGACCTTCACCACGATCTTCGATTCGAAGTCGAGCCCGGCGTCAAGATCGAGGTATTCGTGCGTCCGCCGGGCGAAGCAATAAACACACGCGTGGCTGCAGCCCCGGTAGGGGTTGAGCGTCCAGCTGAAGGGTAT
>DASVWA010000076.1:0-6385 GCA_036389855.1 Pseudonocardiaceae bacterium | reverse complement strand
GTAGGCGCGCTGGTAACCGGTCCGGTCGGTGGCATACAGCACCGCCTTGCGGCAGTGGATGTTGTCCAGCGGCGCGACGTCGGAGTTGAGCGCGGTGTACCACAGCCGGGCGACGAGCGCGGAGTCGGTGTTCGCGCGCAGCTCCGGGTCGGCGAGGATCCGGCCCTGGGCCGACGGCCCGACACCGGAGCCCTCGATCGAGACGTCGAGATTCCCGGAGATGAGCCGATTGTCGATGTCGTCGGCGTTGACGTTGAGGTCGACGGTGATCCGGTCGGGCAGCGGTCGGCGGTTCGGGTCGGTGGCCGGATCCCAGTGCGGGTTTCGGACCATCGTGAACCTCTTGCCCAGCTCGTTGGTCTGGAACATGTACGGGCCGGTCGAGACGACGTGTTCCTTGTACTTGGAGCCGGTGTCCTTCGCCTGCGGCACCGGCATGGTGGCCGGCAGCTGTGCGAGGTAGTCGAAACCGCTGAACGCCTTGCGCAGGCGAAAGACGATCGTCTGGTCGTCCGGGGTCTCGATCGCCTTCAGGCCTAGCTTGCTCGGGTCGGGATCGGAGTACGGGCTGGTGTAGCCCTGCAGGTCCAGGACGTCGTTGAAGTACGTCGGCCCGTTGGGGAAGGTTGTCTTGTCCAGCGACCGTTCGACGGCGTACTTGACGTCCTTGCTGGTGACGGGTGTGCCGTCCTCGAACTTGACACCCTGGCGCAGGGTGTAGGTCCAGGTCTTGGCGTCGTCGCTGGAGCGGCCCAGCGACTCGGCGAGGTCGGGCACCAGCGTGGCGCCCTGCTGACCCGGTGCTGGCTTGAACATCAACAGGGCCCGTCCGTAGTTCCGGATGAAGTTGAAGGTGTAGGCGTAGTACGTGTCGGCCGGGTCGAGAGAGTCCCAGTCGCCGGAGTTCGCGTACCGCAGGGTGCCGCCCTTGGCGTCCGAGGGATTGTGGATTCCACCGGCCGCGGCGCTGCCGGCGGTGCCGGTGCTGGGCCCGCCGCAACCGGCCAGCACCAGCGCTGCGATCGCGCCAACCACGACGTGGCGACTGCTTCTCATCTGGTACCCCTTTGCCGTCATCGCGACCGCGGATCGAGCGCATCGCGCAGACCGTCGCCGAACAGGTTGAACGCCAGCACCGTGACGAAAATCGCCAGCCCGGGGAAGAGCATGAAGTTCGGCGCGATCTGGAACCAGTGCGTGGCCTCGGACAGCATCCCGCCCCAGGTCGGGGTCGGTGGCCGCACCCCGACGCCGAGAAACGACAGCGCCGCCTCGAACAGGATGTTGGTCGGGATGAGCAGCGTCGAGTAGACCAGGATCGGCGCGGCCAGGTTGGGCAGCATCTCGGTGAACAGGATTCGAGGGCTGCGGGCGCCAAGACTGCGCGCGGCGTCAATGAACTCGCGCTCGCGCAGTGACAGCGCCTGCCCGCGGACGATCCGACCGATGTAGGGCCAGTTGAAGAACCCGATGATGAACACCATCAGCGCGATCCGCAGCGTGTCACCCGCCAGGCCGAACGCCTGGTCTGGCACCACACCGGCCAGCGCGATCGCGAACAGCAGCAGCGGGAACGCCAGGAAGACGTCCATCGTCCGGCTGATCAGCGTGTCGACCCAGCCCCCGAAGTACCCTGCGACAACGCCCATCACGGTGCCCAACGCCACTGACAGCAGCGTCGCGAGGAATGCGATGAGCAGTGAGATCCGGGAGCCGTGAACGATGCGGCTGAACACGTCGCGACCGTTGACCGGCTCGACTCCGAACAGGAAGTCCGGGCTGATCCCGCCGAAGTTGCCGACGGCCACCTGCAGGTCGGCGTCGACCTTCTCGTAGTGGAACTCCAGCGGCGGATGCCCGAGCACCGAGACGATCACCGGCGCGAAGACCGCGACCAGGATGAGGGTCACGATGACGCCGCCGCCGGCCAGGGCGACCTTGTCACGCTTGAGGCGCAACCAGGCGATCTGACCCAGTGAACGACCCTGGATCGCGGTGCCCATTCCCGTTGCAACAGCCTCGGGTTGGGCGTGGGCTGGCGAGCCGGGGCCCTCCAGCGGAGCGGTCATGGCCGAACCATCGCGCAGGCCGGCCCCGACCAGTTCATCCGTCTTGTACTCCTGTTTCGTCTGCGCCCGCACGTCGCGGACATCGTAGAAGCACGGCGCTCGAGCGCCTCACCAGTACCAGCCGTCGGCTGGCTGCGATGCCAGGCTCTTGCACTCCTTAGTGCCGGCCCTTGACGAACGGACGCTTGTCCGAGCCGTCCACGTTATTCCTGTCCCGTACGAAGTCTCGCATTTTCTCATCGAATTCCGGAACACCGCTACGATTGCAGTCCACGATGATGCCCATATGCTGAGCCATGTCCCAAACGGGCAAGTCCGGATCGAACGCGGCACTTCTGTTACGCGCGGCTTGTACTAAGAGCACAAACCCATCGTAATCGTCATTTTCGATCGTCTGCAGGTTTCGCAGAACGGCGGCCTTATCAATCTTCTTACGCCTCATCGGCCACCCTTCCCAAATCTAAATGCGCCCGTCGCTGATCAAACATTGTCGGTAGAATGATTAATGTTATGGACTGATTGTATCAAATTATACCCTAGGCCGAAGTTGTGTGAGGCTTCCTTGCCTGCCGACGGTCGAGCCTGGCTGGGCTGCCAAGCTGTCCGGTGATGCAGGAGGACAACCGTCGACGCGCACGAGGTCTACCGCGGTGCGGTCATCGGTGATGATGCGCGTGGTGTTCCTGCTGTTCGCCGAGGAGCGCGGACTGCCGCCGGTCGACAACGAGCTGTACGCGCGGGCGTACTCGGCCGGGCGGCTCGGCGCCGAGCTGGCGCAGCGCGATGGAGGGCAGCGAGGTCAACCTGGAGCACAGCTCCCCGGCATGGCATCGGCTGCGGGTGAACCACCCGGCGATCGACGAGGCCATCGTCCGCGCTTACGGCTGGACGACCTGCTCGACCACGGCTTCCACGCCGTCGCGCGGGAGACCCGCTATACGATCGGCTGCTGGAGCTCAACCACGAGCGATATGCCGAAGAAGTAGCCCCGAGCCTGCACCACAAGAAGAAGGGCATCGCCATAAGGCGGCGCGGTACTCCCAATCAGGATAGCTCTATTCCAGAGCTGACCGGCGAGGGGCGCTAACGTATCAGCTCTTCAGTGGCACATTGATCGCCACTGCCGTAGCGACCTGCTTGGCCACCTCGCACGACTGCTGCGGGTTGTTGCTGAACTCCTTCGAGTCATAAATTACTGTCACGCTCTGGTGTTCCGCAGTTTTGACGTCGATGTCGCAACTGGGAAGGTCTGCGTTCGTCCTCTTAATGATGGCGGATAGCCGGCAATCTCGGTGAGTTCGAAGAACGGAAGACCTGGTCCTTGCTGTAGGCGACTTCCAAGGTCGGGTTGTTCGTGAACGTACTGACGTCAACCGTCCGAACTATCTGCCGGTCACGGGTGGTGGTAGTCCACTCGCAGCCCAGATCGCCAAGAGCAGTATCGAAAACCCTGGGCGGGAGGTCAAGTCCGAACCCGGAGGCTTGCTGCGGGGTGAGTAACTCGCACCGTCGGCGAGCCACGGCGGTGACGTCGAGCTGCGTCGCACCAGCCGGTCATGGCCGAACCGTCGCGCCAACCGGCCCCACCCAGCCCATGCGGCTACCCTGACGAGCCTCTCAACTGCCCGCGGAGATCTCAACCCGGTGACTTTGGCGCGCGTCAACACATGATCAAGCCGAGGCGGCTCGTCAGCCACCACGTACCTCTATTTCGTGTCCGCACGGACGTCGCGGACATCGTAGAAGCACGACGCTCGGCCCTCACGAGTACCAGGCGGGTGGCTGCTGTGCTACCGATCTGGGTGCGCACCACGAGGCGATCGGGTAGGGGTTACCCGGCGGACCTCATCGCTTCGTCGCGGGCCAAGGCGGCGCGGGCTGCTGCCAGTGCGGCCTGCCAGTAGCCTCGTTCCAGCGAGAATCGCACGTCCTCGAGAACCATCTGTAACCGGGTCACTTCCGGGTCGGAGAGGACGGGCACGGGCGAGGCAGTCATAGCGCGCCCTGCGAGTTCAGGTGGTTTTAGCGTCATTTTCCAGGACCTCCTGCGACTTTGCTGCGGTCATCAGGCCCCACGTCTCGCGATGAACGACTGACATAAGTCGGCGTAGTCGCCATGGCCGGTATCGTCCGTTGCTCAGCAGCTAACGGGTTACCTCGCTGGCGCAGGCCTCGGGGTCGGCCGTCGCCCTGGTGAGGGGACGTGCGTGTAGTGGTTGACGGCCGGACGGGGGTAAGGATGGGGGTCCTTGCCCGGCCGCCAGACTGGGAGACTATCGACATGTGGTTACAACGTCCTTAGAAGGATCTTCGGTTACCGCCCGATGCCCTACGCCGGCTCCCTTGATGTGGAAGAGCTTGAACATGGCACCGCCTCAGGAAATCCCGAGAAACGGGGGATTACACCGTCTCACGCAGAGTCGTTCGTCCCATTCGGTGTGGGAACGCGGCCAGCGGCGGGCAACTCGGCGGGAGTCGGGCGCCGGCCGCGGCCTGGAAGGAGCGCTGCGCATGTCAAGCCCACCAGCAGCGTCGCGGTGAATACCGCGAGCATGGTGTGGTGCTCGCTGATGATGGCGTCACGGTCGCCGCTGAGGTCGAGTACGCGGCCGAGGATGGCGACGCCGGTGATGCCGCCGAGATAGCGCATCGTCGAGCTGACCCCGGCTGCCATGCCGCTACGTTCCCGGGAAGCCGCGCTGAGTGCGGCGTTCTGAGCCGCCGGGGCGACCAGGCCGATCCCGATTCCTAGGACCACCAGCGCCCACCGCACCTGCCCGAGCGTCGAGAGATTGCCGGCAGCCAGCACGCCCAGGCCTGCAAGGCAGACCAGTGAACCGGCGACCGCGACAGGCCGCGACCCGAACCAGTCCGTCAACCGGCCGGCCACCAGTGAAGTGACCACCATCGCCAACATCATAAAGATCAATAGCCGGCCAGTGGCCGCGGCGTCCAAGGACAGCAGCGCCTCGAGGACCAGCGGAAGCTCGAACAGCAGCGTGTACATCACCAGGTTCTGCAGTGCCACCAGCAGGCTGCCCGCCGTGAACGGCAGGGACCTGAACAGCGAGAAGGCGACGACCGGATCCGCTGCGCGTCGTTGCCACCACGCGAACGGCACGACCAGGACAAGGCAGGTACCGATGAGCGCTATCGAGCCGAACCCCGTGGCCTGCAGACCCAGCACGAGCGACGTCAGCATCGCGGCGAGCAGCCCGGTGCCAAACCAGTCGAACCGCGAAGGCTGCGCGCGGTCCACCGCCGCGGGTGCATGCCTGGCCGTCGCCGCCAGTACCGCTGACAGGGCGAGCACCGGCAGGTTGGCCAGGAAAATGCTCGGCCACCCGAACGCCCGGACCAGCTCACCGCCGATCACCGGCCCGATCGCCGCCGCGAGCGACATGACCGCTCCAAACGTGCCGAACGCCCGGCCCCTGCGTTGCGGCGGCAGCTCGATGCGCATCAGGGCCACCGTCGCCGGTACGATCACCGCACCGCCGGCGGCCATCAGCACCCGGGACAGCGCCAGCACGCCCAGCGTCGGCGCGACGAAGCCGAGCACGGCGCCCGTCGCGATCAGCACCTGGCCCAGCGCAACCACCCGCCAGTGCCCGAGCCGGTCGCCGAGCTTGCCCCCCGGACTTTGCAGGACGATCGCCGCGATGAGGTAGCTCGACACGAGCGCCTGCGTCACGGTGCCCGGGGAATGTGTGTACTCGCGTGCGATGTCCGGCAACGCCACCGCGATCATGGTCGAGTTCAGCGGCAGCAGTGACGCGGCCAGCAACGCCGCTCCGAGGCCCCGCACGGTCCCGTTAGCCACTGGTGATCGGTCGCCGCTGCAGGAGAAACACTGCACGGCCCCGGAACGCGAACTCGATGTCATGATCAGGCGACCCGAAGACGCGGTCGCACGCCGTCGCAAGCGCATGCAGCGCGGCAAGTTCCCCGTCGCCCAGGCACGGTGCACAGATCAACTCCGGTGTGACCGGTACCTGCTTCATACCGCCGCAGGCGCTGCGCCGGATTTGCAGATCCTTCTCACCGAGACTGCGCTCTAGCAGCCGCCCGGTGGGAGCCAGCCGGTACTGGTCCGGCGTTACCAGTCCTGAGACGACGGCCTCGCCCAGCCCCCAGCTTGCTACGATCACCCGTTCCGCCGCCCCGTGACCGGGTTCCTGGTGAACAAGACGCCCGCCTCGTTGGCGTCCACCAGCTGCTGATCCTCCACCGCCATCCGGGAGGTCCTCTCATGCCCGAGCCGCGCCCGGTAGGCCTGTGCACCCGGGTCCCGGCCTGAAGCGTGCACCTGGCGG
>DASVWA010000075.1:0-3072 GCA_036389855.1 Pseudonocardiaceae bacterium | reverse complement strand
GTGCTGTCCTCAGTACGTATCACCTGACTCCTTGTAGCCGCTGGCCAGGTCGTCTTCTCCTGCCTCCTGGTTGGCCTCGGCTGTTGGCTCGTCGGTTGAAGACTCAGGATCGGGCTCGGTGTCCTGCGGGATGTCATGGGGCTCAGTCATCGCTAGATCCTTCCACGCCCTGTCCGCCATCGCCGAGGCCTTCGGCGTGACCCGCCGACGATCACCGTTGCACTGGATTACGACACCCAGGACCGTGACCCCACGGCGTCGGCCTGACCAACCGCGCCCTGGCCTCCAGCGCTACAACCGCGCCCTGCAGCTGCCTGCGGTAGCCCTTCGAGCACGACATTTCCCCTGCGTGGTCGCACCTTGTCGTCGTCGCATCGATGCCGCTACCTCGGCGCGGCCTTGTCGTGCACGCTGCCACCCTCGCCCCTGGCCGCGAATCGTCCCGAAGCGATCCGCACTGCCATGCTGTTGATCCGGCCCGGTGGCAGGAGCGGTTCGATGCGGTACATGGACCTGGGTCGGCGGGCGCTTCGTACGGGTGGAGCCGCGGCGTACCGCGCGGGAGTGTGGAGCTGGACTGTTGTCGAGCACGGAGGAAAGAACTGCTGGTGGCCGGCCGAGGCAGCCGGGCGTGCGTGGTGGCGGATGGGTTGCATCCTGATGCTGAGCTGCTCAGCAGGACTCTGATGGCGCCGCCAGCGCGGCAAGATCAAGGTACATAACCGAACTGTGGGGCACGGCGGCGTGATTGTCCCTTGGTTGATTCCGCCGTGCTGGAGCCGCACCGGTTCATCGCGCCAGCTTCCTAAGCCGCTGGGCCGGGTACCGGGGTTTTCAAATCGATCACGGTGACGGCAGTTACCTGTACATAGTTGATGTTGTTGCGACAATGCTGCTGGTTGCGTTTTTGGACTGCACGGTGCCCGCTGCGGCGGACGGGTTGACCGTCGCCGTCAGCGTCTTCACGGCACTCGAGCGTAGGGGCCGTCGCGCGGTTGCTGCCGGTGGCGGCGTGTGCAGGTCAGCTCACCAGCAGGGGCGGTAGCGAAAGGACCCCGCCCTGGGGATTGGGTACAGCCGGTTTGTCGTCGTCCTGGTGGGTATCCAGTGTGGCAACGAACCCACGATGCGGTGTCGTCGCCGGCTAGCGATGGCTCCGTGACTGACTCTGGGGCAGCGGCCAGGTGGTTGATCCGGGCGTCGGTGGCCTGCGGGATACCGGTATTGGCGCAGTGAGGAGCCCGCGATGTCTCTGCTGAACTCACGTTATCTCACGGCGGTGCAGCGCTACGACGATGAGGGAATTCATCCCAGCGTGGTGAGGAGCCGCTGCGTCGGGCGGATCGTGACTTCGCTGATCTGCTGCAGGAAGTGCGCGTCGTGCTCACTGGTGTGCAGCTGTTGTTCGGGTTCTTGCTCACTTTGGCCGTATCCGACGAGGAAGTCGTCCGGGTCAGTCACAGGTTGGTCACTGCCGGCCTGATGGCATTGTTGCGTTGATGGAAAAGTCGGCAGGGCTGACCGCTGTGGCGCTCGATCAGATGGCGTGGAGGAGCTCGGCGAAGGCCGTGGGGATCCGATGCCTCGGGTCGACATCGACACCGAGTTCGTAGTGTCCGCGGCGGAGGTTCTGGACGAATGCGTGCCGGTACTGATTACGTGCACTGAGCGCAGCTTGTTGAGTCCTCGCATCGCCCTCAGCCGGGCCTTCAATGGTCCGTGGGCGGTTTCGACGGCGTTGTTTGCGTACTGCTCCATAACATGGCATGCGGCGGGCAGCAGCTCATCGAGTACTCGGCGGTAGGCCGGTGCCCAGTCGGTGCTCACCTCGCTTGGGTAGAGGCCGTGCTCCAGAGCGCGGATGAAGAACCGGCGAGTAGCCGCCAGATCTCGCTTCTTGGAGACCACGACGTCGATGACCTGGTCATACTGGTCAATCGCCCGGTACAGCTAGATCCATCGCCCGGCGACTATGTGGGCGATCTTGTCAAGTTGATCATGATGTTCGGTGTGATCGAGGCGGTTGAGCAGGTGCTCGAACAGCTGTCGGCGTCCGGCTTGGTTCTTGGCTTGCGCGTCGTTGTGTTGGCGTTGCAGGACGGGGCGGAACTCGATGGTGGGTTGGAAGGCAGTGTTGCGTTGACCAAATGTCCGGCAGGCTTAGCTGTGGCGGTGTTGTAGTTAGACGGTGAGCGCAAGTTCGGCGAAGGCCGCCGGAAGCCGGTATTTCGGGTCGACATCCATACCGAATTCCTCCACGCACCCCTGACTTCATCCTGCCGTCGAGGACGTTAGATAGGCGTCGACAATGATATTGTAGTCGACGTCGACGCCACCTTTGACACCGCAGGTGATGAGGACCACTCGGTTCGGGGTGTTGGCCATGAGGGACTTTACGTCTCCAGCTTGTGATTTCGAGACGGCGAACGCGCGCGTGACCGTATAGGTGAGGGTGCCGGTCGGGGTGCGGAGCACGATGTTATACCCGTTGATCGCCTTTACCGGGAACGTCGGAACGCCGCTTTGCATCTCGGGGTTCTGCCCGGTGACTTCCTGCATCGCGAGTTCGGACAACGGGTTGAAGATCAGCGGGGTCTTCGCCCACGCGTGGCCGAGGATGTAGCTCGTGCCGCCGGAGTCGCTGCCGGGTGCGACGCCGAAGCCCTTCCGCACCCAGCACACCGTGTGCTTCTGGTCGCCAGGTGGGTTGAGCGGTCGGACGTACTTCATCTGGCAGACGTTGGCCTTGATGTCGAACGCCGGACCGGACATCTCGAACCCGGTTGGTGCGGCGGGCGCGACGAACTCATGGGGCAGAGCAGGGGGATCGCGGGGCAGCGCAGATGGATTTGGAGCCGGGACGGCGGCGGGCACGACCGTGGCTTCATGACCAGACGATGACTCAGACGCACCGCAGCCGATGACGCCGAGGACCAGGGCGATCGCGAGGCTGAGAGCGACCTTCGTGCGACAGTGCATAGCGATCCGAGCTTCTCCGTCCCTCAGCGGTGGGTCATGGTAGCTAGATCGGCGGGCCACGCGCGCGACGGCTCTGTTGCACAGGCGAAAAGC
>DASVWA010000074.1:0-32716 GCA_036389855.1 Pseudonocardiaceae bacterium | reverse complement strand
CAGCAGCTGCGAGACCGCACCTGGTGGTCTGGGCCAGAGCTGTACGTCCTGGTCGATGACTACGACCTGGTGGCCACCCAGGGCGGCGCGAACCCGCTTGCGCCGCTGCTGGAGTTCTTGGCGCAGGCCAAGGACGTTGGGCTGCACCTGATCGTCACCCGGCGTTCGGGTGGTGCCGCACGAGCTTTGTACGAGCCGGTGATCGCGCGGCTGCGGGAGGTCTCCACTCCCGGCATCGTGATGAGCGGCAGCCCCGACGAGGGCCCGTTGCTGGGCACCGTGAAGCCATCCGCCATGCCGCCAGGGCGGGGCACCCTGGTGGGTCGCAAGGCCGGTCAGCAACTCATCCAGATCGCCTGGCTCCCGCCGCAGTGATGCACGCCGTTCGCGGTTGCAACGTTCTGTGACCAGATGGACACGGTGCGGAACCAGATCTGGCAGTGTGCGTCCCACCTGTCGTCAGAGTGACGACCCCAAGGTTGACCGATACCGAGGAGACAGCTGCAGATGGCACAGCAGTTCGGAGCTGAGTTCGAGCAGATGACGGCGGCGGCGAACCATGTCGCCGAGGTGAACCAGAGCGTCCAGGGTCAGCTGATGAGTTTGCGCAACCAGCTGGCGCCGCTGGCCGGCGCGTGGAAGGGCCAGGCATCGACCGCCTTCCAGCTGCTGATGCAGCGCTGGGACAACGACGCTCGGGCGCTCAACGAGGCACTCAGCAGCATCGGTGAGCAGATCCGCGGATCCGGCGCGACCTACGCCCAGGCCGATGAGGCCGAGAACCAGACCTACTCGCGGATCAGCCAGGCGCTGGGTAACTGAGTCCGCCACCCGAATCGCTGAGATACACAAGGAGACTGACACATGAGCGAGATCCTGGTCACCTTCGCAGAGCTGGAGAACGCACGGAGCTCGATCCAGACGACGTGGACGAATATCAACCGCGAGATGGAGGATCTCAAGCGGTTCCTGCAGCCGATGACTGCAACCTGGACCGGTGAGGCATCGAGTGCCTACCAGGCCCACCAAGCGAAGTGGGACCGGTCGGCGGCCGACCTGCACATGGTGCTGAACCAGATCGGGGTGGCGCTGGGCACTTCGAATGAGAACTACCAGGCCGGTGAGGCAGCTAACAAGGGCCGCTGGGCATAGCAGTTACGGGGCTGTCCGGAGAGGACGCCTCGTGCGGCCACCCCGTTTTGACCGCGTTACGCGACGGCCGGTATCGTCGTCCATTGTTGTGCGGAGCTGCGCGGCCCTGGTCGCGCTGTGATGACTGTCACGACTGTCACTTTGACGGGTTGGGGCAGCCGCACCGGCACCCCTGACGACTGCGATGACGAGGTAGATCCGTGCGCACGTACAGTCCCAAGCCTGGCGAAGTGCAACGCGCCTGGCATGTCATCGATGCCACGGATGTGGTGCTCGGCCGCCTCGCCAGCCAGGCCGCCACGCTGCTGCGCGGCAAGCACAAGCCCACCTACGCTCCACACGTTGATACCGGCGACTTCGTCGTGATCGTCAACGCTGGCCGGGTGTCGCTGTCGGGCAACAAGGGCGACCGTAACTTCGTCTACCGGCACAGCGGTCGTCCCGGTGGGCTCAAGCGGCGCTCGTTCACCGAGATGCTCGCCACCCAGCCGGAGCGGTTGGTGGAGCGGGCCGTCAAAGGGATGCTCCCGAAGAACACCCTCGGCCGGGCAATGGCCCGCAAGCTCAAAGTCTATGCAGCGCCCGAGCATCCGCACGCCGCTCAGCGCCCCCAGCCGTTCGAGATCACCCAGGTCGCCCAGTGAGTATTGACGCAGCGACCGACCCGAGTGAGGACCCGAGAGACGCCGTGACTGCACCGCAGATCCCGCAGCAGCTGACCGAGCCGGCCGCCGCCGCGCCACCGGCACCGGTCGTGTCGGCGGTGCCAGCGATCAGCGACCGATCAGCCCAGACCGTCGGCCGCCGCAAGGAAGCGATCGTGCGGGTGCGGTTGGTGCCCGGTACCGGTGTTTTCACGCTCAACGGCACGAGCCTGGAGCAGTACTTCCCGAACAAGGTGCACCAGCAGTTGGTGCGGGAGCCGCTGCTGACGGTCAACAAGCCCGAGGCATACGACGTGATCGGCAACCTCTCCGGTGGTGGTACATCAGGGCAGGCCGGTGCACTAAGGCTGGCTATCGCCCGGGCACTGGTCGAGCTGAACGTCGATGACCGCCCGGCGCTGAAGAAGGCGGGCTTTCTCACCCGGGACCCCCGGATGAAGGAGCGCAAGAAGTACGGTCTGAAGAAGGCGCGCAAGGCGCCCCAGTACTCGAAGCGCTAGTACTCGAAGCGTTTGTGCGTGACGCGTTGAGCGCCCCGCCTGCGTTGAAACCCCGCCTGTTCGGCACCGACGGGGTGCGCGGGCTTGCCAACTCCGACCTCACGCCCGAGCTGGCGCTGGCCGTGTCCGGTGCTGCGGCGAGGGTGCTCGTGACGCAGGGCCTCGGGCATCGGCCGGTCGCCGTGGTGGGGCGGGACCCACGGGCCAGCGGTGAGATGTTGGAGGCGGCCGTCACCGCGGGTCTGACCTCGGCGGGCGCCGAGGTACTCCGGGTCGGGGTGCTGCCCACTCCGGCAGTTGCCCACCTGGTGGCCGAGCTTTCCGCAGATTTCGGTGTGATGATCTCCGCCTCGCACAACCCGATGCCGGACAACGGCATCAAGCTGTTTGCCGCTGGTGGGCACAAGCTGCCTGATGCGGCAGAGGATGAGATCATCGCCGCGATGGACAGCCGCGACTGGGAGCGTCCGACCGGCGCCCGGATCGGTCGGGTGCATGAGGTGCCGGAGGCCACTGGGCGCTATGTGAATCACCTTCTTCTGGCCACCCCGCATCCGCTCGAAGGGGTCCGCGTGGTGGTGGACTGCGCGCACGGTGCAGCCTCCGTAATCGCACCCGAGGCCTACCGAAGGGCCGGTGCCGACGTGGTGGCGCTGCACGCCGAGCCCAATGGCCTCAATATCAATGACGGCTGCGGGTGCACTCACCTGGATCCGTTGCGCAAGGCGGTGCTGGCCCACGGCGCTGCGATCGGTATCGCGCATGACGGCGACGCGGACCGTTGCCTGGCCGTGGATGCCTCCGGCGACGTGGTAGATGGCGACCAGATCATGGCGATCCTCGCGCTGGCCATGAGGCACAGCGGTGAGCTGGCGCATGACACCCTGATCACCACGGTGATGAGCAACCTTGGGCTGCACCTGGCGATGCGCCAGCACGGGGTGGCGGTGCAGACCACCGCGGTAGGTGACCGGTACGTGCTCGAGGCGCTGTGGGCGGGCGGGTTCTCGTTGGGAGGTGAACAGTCCGGGCATGTGGTGCTGCCGGGGTATGCCACAACCGGTGACGGGCTGCTCACCGCGTTGCGCTTGATGGCTCAGATGATCGCCTCGGGGCAGAGCCTGGCGGATCTGGCCGGCGTGGTCACCCGGTTGCCGCAGGTGTTGGTCAACGTTGCGGTCGGGGACAAGGCAGCGGTCGCGGCGGCACCGGCGGTGGCCGACGCCATCGCCGCAGCGGAGGTTGAACTGGGTGAGACCGGCCGGGTGTTGCTGCGCCCGTCAGGCACCGAGCAGCTGGTCCGGGTGATGGTTGAAGCCCCCACCCAGCTCACCGCCGAAACCATCGCCCACCGCATCGCTGCAGTCGTCGCTGGAATCTGATCAGGATTCTTCCAGCAGGGTGTCGTAGCGGGCGGCGCCGGTGAGGTGGCGCAGCAGGAATGCGGTGACCAGGGGTTGGGAGGCTCGCCGGGTGCTGTACTCCGGGCTGCCGTCAACGAGCCAATCCGTCCAGTGCTGATCGTGCAAGAAGCCGAGATGGCTGGCGTTGGGCAGCGTTCGCAGCAGTACCGGACCCCCCCACGCTTTGGCCACCGGCTGCGCATGCCCGATCGGCGGAGCCACCCGATCCTTGCCAGCCGCCAGGTGCATGCCAGGCATGGTGCACTCGCGTGCGGCGGCCACTGCTGACGGCATGGTTTCGGCCAGCGCCAGGGTCACCACGGCCTGGCAACGGTCGTCGGTCGCCGCAGCGAGCACTGCACAGCCGCCCCCCATGCCGTGCCCGACCAGGCCGAGCTTGCCCGGATCCACACTGATCTCGCCGTTGCCCAGCCGCACCCCGACGCACACGTCCAGCGCACTGCGCAGATCGGCGGCGAACTCCCGATGTGACGGCAGCGCCCCGAGTTGGGTAGCCGGCGCCACCACGGCCACTCCCCAGGAGGCCAGATGGCGCAGCAATTCCTCGTAGCGTGACGTCGGCTGCAGCCAACCGTGCCCGAACGCGACCGCAGGTAGTCCGAGGCCGGACTGCGGCGTGAACACCACGCCGGGCATGCCGACCAGAGCAAGGTCACCGCGCAGTACCCCGTGCGGACCAGGCCGGGACAACTCCTGCGCCGTGCGCCAGACCGCGGGGTCAGTGCGTGCCATGAGCCCGGACGGTATCGGATCCCGCACTTGACGTTGGGCTAGCGTGACGCACATGTGCGGAATCGTGGGTTACGTGGGGTATCGAAGCGCCCTTGACGTCGTGCTCCAGGGCCTGGGCCGGCTGGAATACCGCGGGTATGACTCTGCCGGTGTCGCGGTGCTCGACGGTGCCGGCACGCTGGCGGTGGCTCGCAAGGCCGGCGCGCTGGCCAATTTGATCCGCGAGCTCAACGTCACCGGGCGGGACACCTTAACCGGCACGGCCGGGATGGGACATACCCGCTGGGCCACCCACGGCGCGCCGACCGACCGCAACGCCCATCCGCACGCCGACACGGCAGGCAGGCTCGCCGTGGTGCACAACGGAATCATCGAGAATCACGCTCAGCTACGTGCCGAGCTGGAGGCCGGCGGGGTGGAGCTGTCCAGTGATACCGACACTGAGACCGCCGCGCATCTCATTGCCGCGCAGTACGCCCGCTGCGGTGACCTGCCCGCAGCGGTGTGTGCAGCGTGCCGGCGGCTGCACGGGGCGTTCACCCTCGTCGTCACGCACGCCGACGAACCTGATCTGATCGTCGCGGCGCGTCGCTCGTCACCGCTGGTCGTAGGCGTGGGTGTGGGGGAGCACTTCGTTGCCTCCGACGTCGCGGCCTTCATCGACCACACCCGAAATGCCGTTGAGCTCGGTCAGGACCAGGTGGTCACGATCACTCGCGATGGCTACCAGGTCACTGATTTCTCCGGTGACCCCGCGCAGGCCACACCCTTCCACGTCGACTGGGACCTCTCAGCGGCGGAAAAAGGCGGCCATGACTACTTCATGCTCAAGGAGATCGAAGAACAACCCAATGCGATCGGCGATACGTTGCGCGGGCATTTCATCGACGGCCGGATCGTGCTGGACGAGCAACGGATGGACATCCAGGAGCTGCGCGACGTCGACAAGGTATTCGTAGTTGCCTGCGGTACTGCCTACCACTCCGGAATGGTTGCCAAGTACGCCATCGAGCACTGGTGCCGGTTGCCGGTCGAAGTCGAGCTCGCCAGTGAATTTCGGTACCGCGACCCGGTGCTGGACCGTTC
Source organism: Pseudonocardiaceae bacterium (assembly GCA_036389855.1). Classification (GTDB taxonomy): domain Bacteria; phylum Actinomycetota; class Actinomycetes; order Mycobacteriales; family Pseudonocardiaceae. The sequence continues at coordinate 27,157 of DASVWA010000074.1, read as the reverse complement.
AACGTTGGTCGTGGCGATCTCGCAGTCCGGGGAGACCATGGACACCTTGGAAGCGGTGCGCCACGCCAGAGAGCAGAAGGCCCGGGTCCTGGCGATCTGCAATACCAACGGCGCGCAGATCCCCCGAGAATCCGACGCAGTGCTCTACACCCACGCCGGGCCGGAGATCGGGGTGGCCGCCACCAAGACGTTCCTCGCCCAGATCGTGGCCAACTTCCTGGTCGGGTTGGCCCTGGCGCAGGCTCGCGGCACCAAGTACTCCGACGAGGTCGCCCGCGAGTTCGCCGAGTTGGAGGCCATGCCCGCGGCAGTTCAGCAGGTGCTGGGCACAGTCGGCCAGGTGCGCGCGCTGGCCCGCGAGCTCGCGGACTCCAAGGTGGTGCTGTTTCTCGGTCGCCACGTCGGCTTCCCGGTGGCCCTGGAAGGTGCCCTCAAGCTCAAGGAACTCGCCTACATGCACGCCGAGGGCTTCGCCGCCGGCGAGCTCAAGCACGGCCCGATCGCCCTGCTCGAGGAGGGCCTGCCGGTGGTGGTGGTGGTGCCCTCCCCCAAGGGTCGGGCCGTTCTGCACGCCAAGCTGCTCTCCAACATCCAGGAGATCCGGGCCCGGGGTGCGCGGACCATCGTCATCGCTGAAGAAGGTGACGAGACTGTGCGGCCCTACGCCTCGGACCTGCTGGAGGTACCCGCAGTACCCACATTATTGCAGCCGCTGGTGTCTACCGTGCCGCTTCAAGTGCTCGCCGCCGAGATCGCCCGGCAGCGCGGCTACGACGTGGACAAGCCCCGCAACCTCGCCAAATCCGTCACCGTGGAGTAGTTGTGAGTGGCAAGGAGTGCTCTGGCACTGAAACGCACTCACGAGGTGCTTGGACGGTGGCTCGCGTGCGCGCTGCCGAAGGCGCCCTGATAGCCCGGGTGGGGGAGGGCGTTCTGATGCGCCGCGCCGCGGTCGGGTTGGCCACCAGAACTGCGGCGGTGCTCGCTGACCGGACCGGCGGGGTTTCCGGCCGGCACGTCGCGCTGCTGATCGGAGCGGGCAACAACGGTGGGGACGCGCTGTGGGCAGGGGCATTCCTGCGCCGCCGCGGGGTGGCGGTCACCGCCGTGCTGCTGTCTCCGGACCGCACCCATCCGCAGGGCCTGGCAGCGCTGCGCCGAGCTGGGGGGCGGATCGCCGACCAGCTGCCGGACCACGCTGAGCTCATACTCGACGGGATCGTCGGGCTCTCCGGCCGCGGCGGGTTGCGCCCGGCGGCAGCCCAGCTGGTCAAAGGCGCCCACGTGCCGATCATCGCGGTCGATTCCCCGTCTGGGGTAAACCCGGACACCGGCATTGCGGACGGACCCGCGGTGACCGCTACCGAGACCGTCACCTTCGGCGCCCGCAAGCCGGTGCACCTGCTCGCCCCGTGGCGCTGCGGCCCCGTGCACCTGGTGGACATCGGCCTGTTCGGTGAGCTCGGTGAGCCGGATCTGCGGGTATTCACTGCAGCCGAGATTGGTGCTCACTGGCCGGTGCCCGGCCCGGCCAGTGACAAGTACAACCAGGGCGTGCTGGGCATAGCGGCGGGCTCGGCAGACTACCCCGGAGCGGCGGTGCTCTGCGCCGGAGCCGCCGTACTCGCGACATCGGGCATGGTGCGCTTCGCTGGCACCGCCGCCGATGCGGTCCGCGCGCGCTGGCCGGAGGTGGTGGCCACCGGCTCGGTGTCCGACGCCGGTCAGGTGCAGGCCTGGGCCGTCGGACCCGGCCTGGGCACCGGCGCCGCGGGTCACCAGGTCCTCGCCTACGTGCTCGCCGCGGGAGTGCCGGTAGTGGCCGACGCCGATGCGATCACCCTACTGGCCCGCCACCCCGATCTGGCGGACAGTCGCGACCCGGACACCCCGCTGGTCCTCACTCCGCACGACCGGGAGTTCGAGCGGCTCACTGGCAAGGCGCCCGGTCCCGACCGGGTCGGTGCCGTCCGGGACGCCGCTCGGCGGTTCGACGCCGTGCTGGTGCTCAAGGGAAACACGACCATCATCGCTGCCCCGGACGGCCGGGTGCTGGTGAACCCGGCACGCTCGTCCTGGCCGGCTACCGCGGGCTCGGGCGACGTCCTCACCGGCGTGCTCGGCGCGTTGCTGGCTGCCGGGCTGGAACCGGTCACGGCGGCGGGCGCCGCCGTGCACGCCCAGGAGTTCGCCGCTGCCATTGCCGCTGGCGGCGGTACGCGCAGCGCCGGCGCCCCGGCGCCTGCCTCGGCGATCCAAGCCGCTCTGAGTGACGCGATCCGCGCTCTTCGGTCGGCGGCTGGGATGCGCGGATGACCACGATGCAGGGTGAGGGCAGCCGGCCGCGGGCCGAGTTGGTGATCGATCTGGATGCGATCCGGCACAATGTCGGAATCCTCGCCGGATGCGCCGCCGAGTCGGGGGCCACCACCATGGCAGTGGTCAAGGCCGACGGCTATGGCCACGGTGCGGTAGACGTTGCCGTCGCCGCGCTGCAGGCAGGGGCCGGCGCGCTCGGCGTGTGCAGCATCGACGAGGCGCTCGCGCTACGTCACAGCGGAATCGTCGATGCTCCCGTACTGGCCTGGCTGCATGCGCCCGGTGAGGACCTCGCTGCCGGTGTCGCCGCCGAGGTCGATCTCGGCATCTACTCCACCGGTCAGCTCGACACCGCAGCGGCAGCCGCGGCAGCAATCGGGCGCACCGCCCGGGTACACCTCAAGGTCGACACCGGGTTGACCCGAGGTGGGGCCTACCGGGGCGAATGGCCCAGCCTGATCCGTGCCGCTGTGCAGACTCCGGGCGTTGACGTTGTCGCGATCTGGTCGCATCTCGCGCACGCCGATGATCCGGGACACCCCATCATCGAGCAGCAGGTCCAGTACTTCGATGAGGCCTACCAGGTGGCCCGGGATGCCGGACTGCGACCGCTGCGGCACCTGGCGAACTCCGCGGCGACGTTGACCCGCCCCGATTTGCATTACGACATGGTTCGCCCGGGTATCGCCGTCTACGGGCTCTCTCCAGTGCCCGAAATGAGTTACCATCTTTTGCCAGCGATGACACTGCGCTCCCAGGTAGCGATGATCAAACGTGTCCCGGCCGGTGAGGGCGTGTCGTATGGGCACGTCTGGCATACCGAACGGGAAACCACTTTGGCCTTGGTTCCCGCCGGTTACGCCGACGGCGTGCCGAGGGTGCTCACCGGTCGGCTCGACGTCTGGCTGGCGGGGCGCCGCCGCCCGGTGGTGGGAAGGGTGTGCATGGACCAGGTGATGGTCGACTGCGGGGATGACCCAGTGGCCGAGGGTGCTGAGGTGATCTTTTTTGGGACCGGCGAGAACGGCGCACCCACCGCGGCCGAGTGGGCGGGCAAGCTAGACACCATCCACTACGAGGTGGTCGCGGGGATGACGAGGCCTCGGTTGACCCGTACGGTGCACGGTCGGCGAACGTCTCGGTCTGCGCGAGCCGCCCGATGAGATCGCGGGTGAAGTCTGCCGCGTGGGTAGTTGGCGGTGCCCTGGGCGCAGCGGTGACCACAGCATTAGTCGCCGCCCGCGCACATCACAACCGCATCGGCCAGGTGCGCAGGTTCGCTGCGGAACTACCGGACGAGCTCCCGGCCGTACGGCCGCCGGACCGGGAGTACACGGTGACGGCCGATGACGGGGTGGAGCTGTCGGTGGAGGAGCTCGACCCGGCAGATGGGGGAGCCCCCGAGTTCACCGTCTTCTTGATCCACGGCTGGACGTTGGACCGGCGATCCTGGCTGTTCCAGCGCCATGACCTGGCGCACTCCACCGCACCCCGGGTCCGGCTAGTGCTGTACGACCACCGTAGCCACGGCCGCTCCGGCCGTTCGCCCCGGCGCGCCTGCACCTTCGAACAGCTCGGCCGCGACCTCTACGCAGTGATCCGCGCCGCCGCTCCCGAGGGGCGGGTGGTGCTGATCGGGCATTCTTTCGGCGGTATGGCAATCATGGCATTGGCCGAGAACAATCCTGAGCTGTTCGCCGAGCGGATTTCCGGGGTGGCTTTCCTCAACACCAGTGCCGGGGATATCGGCCAGTCGGGCCTGCCTAAGCCGCTGTTGTCCCGGCGAAACCCGCTGGTGCCGATCGCCAAGCGGCTGTCGCGCTGGGAGCCCAGCGCCCGCGCCGTCGACCGCGGGCGCGAAGTCTGCAGGAACCTCATTTGGAGCCTGACCCAGAAGCTTTCCTTCGGCGACGAGGCGGTCAATCCAGCGTTGGTCGAGCTGATGTATATGATGATCCGGGCCACCTCGTTTGAAGTCATGACCGATTTCCTGCAGGAATTCGGCAGGCACAACCGGTACGCGGCGCTGGCCGGTCTGCAGTACGCCAAGGCGCTGGTGCTGGGCGCCGACGGTGACCGGTTGATTCAGTACGAGCACTCCAAGGCGATCGCGGAGCTGCTGCCCGACGCCGAGCTCGTGCAGGTGGAGGGGGCGGGCCACCTGACGATGTTGGAGCAACCAAAGCTGGTCAATGAACACCTGCTGGACTTGCTGGCCCAATGCGCTGGGGCGCTGCCACGCAGGTAGAAAGGGAAATGAGTGTGGAGCTGGAGCTAGCGACTCCGGCGGATACCGAACGCCTCGGCCGAGCAGTGGGCGAGCGTCTGCGCCCGGGTGACGTGGTGGTGCTGTCCGGGCCGCTGGGAGCAGGCAAGACGGTGTTGGCGCGGGGTATCGGCGCCGGGCTGGGAGTTCGTGGACCGGTGACCTCTCCAACCTTCGTTATCGCCCGCGAGCACCCGGCACTGCCCGGCGGGCGAGGGGTGCCACTGGTGCACGTCGATGCCTACCGGCTCGGTGGGATCGCTGAGCTGGACGACCTCGATCTGGACAGCGACCTGTTGGCCGCCGCTGTGGTGGTGGAGTGGGGTGAGGGCATGGCTGAGCGCCTGGCCGATGAGCATCTGCTGATTCGACTGGCGCGGCGCGACGGGGATGACAGCCGGGTGGCGGAGCTGTCCGGTCCAGCGCGGTTGCTACCGGTGGCGTGCTCTTCGGTGACCGAAACGCCCGATCCGTAAGCTATCCGTCCGTGCTGGTGCTGGCTCTGGACACCGCGACGCCTGCGGTGACTGCCGGATTGCTACGACTCCCCCATGCGAGCCCCCCGGAGGTGCTCGCTGAGCGGGCTGCCGTGAATGCCCGGGCGCATGGTGAACTGCTCATGCCGTTGGTGTGCGAGGTGCTCACGGTCGCCGGGGTGCGGATACGTGACCTCGACGCGGTGGTGTGTGGGGCTGGGCCGGGCCCGTTCACCGGGCTGCGGGTGGGAATGGTCACCGCTGCAGCGCTGGGAGATGCGCTGGACATCCCGGTCTATCCGGTGGGCAGCCTGGACGCGATCGCGCAGCAGGCGGGTGCAGGCACCCCCCTGCTCGTGGTCACCGACGCCCGGCGCCGGGAGGTCTACTGGGCGCGTTACGACGAGGGCGGCGCCCGAGTCGAAGGGCCCCACGTGGATCGGCCGGTTGACGTGCCCCTAGCTGGGCTGGCCCGGGTGGCGGGCGCTGCCGACGCGCTGGCGTTACCGGTGCTGCCCGCGGTGGTGCCGCCGCGGCATCCCAACCCGGTCGGACTGGTCGCCGTGGTCGCGGCGGCGGTGCGAGCGCATGCACCGCCAGGCCCGCTGAGGCCGCTGTACTTGCGCCGTCCCGACGCGCTGGAACCCGGCCCGATCAAGCGGGTGACGCCGGTATGAGTGTCCTGATCGGACCGATGATGCCGGCGGACGTGCAGCGCTGTGCCGAGCTGGAGAAACTACTGTTCGACGGCGACGAGCCGTGGGGCCCGGAGGCTTTCCTGGAGGCGCTGGCCAACCGTCATCATTATCTCGTCGCGCGGGAAGCCCGCTCCCTGATCGGCTACGCGGGCCTGTTCCGCGCCGGCGACCAGGCTGAGATCCACACTCTCGCGGTGGATCCGGCGCACCAGGGTCGGGGGATCGGCCGGGCCCTGTTACATGCGATGCTCGACCACGCTGCCGGGGCCACGGTGTTCCTTGAGGTGCGTACCGACAACGAGGCAGCGATGCGGTTGTATCGCAGCGAGGGATTCACGGTGATCGGCACCCGCCGCGGTTACTACCGCCCCAGCGGTGCCGATGCGTTCACCATGCGCAGGCAGCCATTATGACCGGGCTGATCCTGGGCATCGAGACGTCCTGCGATGAGACCGGGGTAGGCGTTGTGCGGTTGGCGTGCGACGGGACGGTCACCTTGCTCGCCGATGAGATCGCGTCGAGCGTGGATCAACATGCTCGTTTCGGCGGCGTGGTGCCCGAGGTGGCGTCCCGCGCCCACCTGGAGGCGATGGTGCCGACGGTGCGCCGGGCGCTGCAGGTCGCCGGGGTCAGACCGTCCGATCTGGACGCGGTGGCGGTGACTGCCGGTCCGGGCTTGGCCGGCGCGTTGTTGGTCGGGGTGGCCGCGGCCAAGGCTTACGCGACGGCCTGGGCCGTCCCGATGTACGGGGTCAACCACCTCAGCGCACACGTTGCGGTGGACACCCTGGAGCACGGTCCGCTCCCTCCTGCGCTGGCCCTGCTGGTCTCCGGTGGGCACTCCAGCCTGCTGCAGGTCTCTTCGCTGACGCAGCCGTTGCAGCCGCTGGGCGCCACCATCGACGATGCCGCCGGGGAGGCCTTCGACAAGGTCGCGCGGCTGCTGGGGCTGGGCTTCCCCGGCGGACCGTTCATCGATCGGGCCGCCCGGGATGGCGATCCCAGTAGCGTCCGGTTCCCTCGTGGTCTGACCGGTCCCGGCGATGCGCCTTACGACTTCTCGTTCTCCGGGCTCAAGACTGCGGTTGCCCGCCACGTCGAAGGGCTGCAGCGCCGTGGCATCACGGTGCCGGTAGCCGACGTCGCGGCAGCTTTCCAGGAGGCCGTGGTGGACGTGCTCACCGCCAAGGCGGTCCGGGCCGCGACCGATCGGGGCATCGACACCCTGCTCATCGGTGGTGGGGTGGCCGCCAACTCGCGGTTGCGCGCGCTGGCGCAGCAACGCTGCACGGCGGCCGGGCTGCAGCTGCGGGTGCCCCGGCCACGATTGTGCACCGACAACGGAGCCATGGTGGCTGCGCTCGGCGCGCACCTGCTCGCCGCCGGAGCGCCCCCGTCCCAGCTCGATATCCCCGCCGACCCGGGCCTTCCGATCACCACCTCGCTGGTCGGTAGCTCTTCAAGTACTACCAACCGGGGGTGACGGTGCTGTTAACCGCCGCCAACTGCGCACCGGACCAGCGGAGTTGGCAGCGGTTTGAGGTCATACTGACCCCGGTTGGTGGTACTTGAAGAGTTACCAACGGGTTACATGGGAACTTATGGTCACCCTAGTTGAGCGCTGGCACTCGGCGCAGTAGTCTGCTAATTGGCACTCTGGTCCTCAGAGTGCCAGACATGGCATGGGCCACCTCGACACCCGCGACGGCGGGGTGGTTGCAGCCTGCATCAGACAACCCTGCAAGCTCATCGAAGACCCCAGAAAGTGGAGGTCACACCGTGGCGAGCGTGAACATCAAGCCGCTCGAGGACAAGATCGTCGTTCAGGCCAGTGAGGCTGAGACGACGACCGCGTCCGGCATCGTTATCCCAGACACAGCCAAGGAGAAGCCCCAGGAGGGCAAGGTCTTGGCCGTGGGCCCGGGTCGGATCAATGACACCGGCACTCGCATCCCAGTGGATGTGAGCGTCGGTGATGTGGTCCTCTACAGCAAGTACGGCGGCACCGAGGTCAAGCACAACGGCGAGGAGTACCTGATTCTCTCCGCCCGCGACGTGCTCGCCGTTGTCAACTGACGGTTTCGACCGTCGTTACCGTGGCCGCCCCGCTTCCCCTTCTGGGGTCAGCGGGGCGGCCACGCATCGGGTCGGCGGCAACGCGGCGACCTAACAGACTTCGCTCGTGAGGAAGGCAGGCAATGCCCAAGCAGATCACGTTCGACGAGACCGCGCGCCGCGCGCTGGAGCGCGGAATCGGCCAGCTCGCCGACGCGGTCAAGATCACTCTCGGTCCCCGCGGCCGGCACGTGGTGCTCGACCGCAAGTACGGCGGCCCGTCGGTCACCAACGACGGCGTCACGATCGCACGTGAGATCGAGCTGACCGATCCCTATGAGAACCTCGGCGCCCAGCTTGCCAAGAGCGTGGCGACGAAGACCAACGATGTGGCTGGTGATGGCACCACTACCGCCACCGTGCTCGCGCAGGCCATGGTTAGTCTGGGACTGCGAAATGTGGCCGCCGGTGCCAACCCCACCGAGCTGGGGCACGGCATCGCAATGGCCGCTGATGCCATCGCCGAGATGTTGAAATCCAAGGCAACGCCAGTACACGGCCAGAACACGATCTCCCAGGTCGCCACGGTGTCCTCGCGGGACCCGAAGATCGGCGCTTTGGTCGGCGAGGCGATGACCAAGGTCGGTGAAAATGGCGTCATCACCGTGGAGGAGTCCTCCACGATGGCTACCGAATTGGAGATCGCCGAGGGCGTCGCGTTTGACAAGGGTTACATCTCGCCCTACTTCGTCACCGACGCCGAGCGGATGGAGACGGTGCTGACTGACGCCAGTGTGCTGCTGCACCGCGACAAGATCACCTCGATTCAGGACCTGCTGCCGCTGCTGGAGAAGGTCAGCCAGGCCGGCAAGCCGCTGCTCATTGTGGCCGAGGACGTCGAGGGTGAGGCGCTGTCCACCCTGGTGGTCAACGCGATCCGCAAGACATTGGCGGTGGTAGCTGTCAAGGCGCCCTTCTTCGGTGATCGCCGTAGAGCCTTCATGGATGATCTCGCCGCCGTCACCGGCGCCCAGGTGATCGACCCTGAGGTCGGCCTCGCGCTGTCCGAGGTCGGGCTCGAGGTCCTCGGTGGTGCCCGCCGGATCGTCGTGACCAAGGACGACACCACCATCGTCGAGGGCGCAGGCAACCAGACGGACGTCGACGCCCGCGCGGCGCAGCTTCGGCGCGAGATCGACGAGAGCGACTCGGACTGGGACCGTGAGAAGCTCCAGGAGCGGCTTGCCAAGCTCGTCGGTGGAGTAGCAGTGATCAAGGTTGGGGCGGCCACCGAGACCGAGCTCAAGGAGCGCAAGTCCAGGATCGAAGATGCTGTGGCTGCCACCAGGGCGGCCGCTGATGAGGGCATCATTCCCGGCGGCGGGGTTGCGCTGGTGCACGCGTCGCAGTCGGTCGGCGACCTCGGCCTGCACGGCGATGAGGCCACCGGCGTCGCCATCGTGTGGGTTGCCTGTGGCGCCCCGGTGGCCTGGATCGCCAACAATGCGGGATTCGAGGGCGCCGTGGTGGTCGCCAAGGTGCGGGAGATGGACTGGGGCCACGGCTTTGACGCCGAGGCTGAGACCTACTGCGATCTGGTTGCCGCGGGAATCGTCGACCCGGTGAAGGTAACCCGGTCGGCGATCGTCAACGCCGCCTCCATCGCCCGGATGGTGATCACCACCCAGAGCGCGGTGGTGGATACGCCAGAGCAGCAGACGCCCGCAGCCGGACACGGACACGGACACGGCCACGGGCCAGGTATGTAAGTCCCCGTCGACTGTGTGACGCCACCCGCAAGCAGTGACGGCCCTGGCCCCTCATCAGTGGAGGGACGAGGGCCGCCACTGCTCCACAACTTAGCCCAGTATGCCCGGATTACCCGTATTCGCGGTACTGCCCTGAAACGCTCACACTCGGTAGAGTGAGCGTTGCTCCACGCGGGCACAGCCGTTCGGAGTAGTGCGGAACCGGCGCTTGGCGAATTTCCATCAGATCGTGTCAAGTTCCGGCCCCGCACGACCGATAGGGAGGTGGGCACATCACTTGGCTGCAGGAAAGGAGCCCTCCCGTGACCGCAGTTCTCATCTGCGACGACCGGCGAAGCGTCCGTGAGGGACTCACTCGCGTGATGTCCGCGGTCCCCGGTGTCGCTCGGATCGACTGCGTGGCACACGGCGACGAGTTGCTAGCTCGCTACTCTCGGCAGCCTGTGGATGTCGTCCTGGTGGGCACTCAGCGCGCGGTGCCAACCGGTGTGGAGGCCACTCGCCGGCTGGTGTCGGCGCACCCTCAGGCCAACGTCATCGTGTTCGGTGCGCCGGACGATGCAGGCAGTATCGCCGCCGCGATCGCTGGTGGTGCCCGAGGTTATCTGCGTTGGGATGCTTCGCGCCCGGAGCTCGTGGCCGCGCTGGCGCACACGCTGGCCAGTACTTCGGTGCCGGCGCCGCGACCCCCGTCCGATCCTGGAGTTCAGCTCACTGAGCGCGAGCTGCAAGTGCTGCGCGGGATGAGCCAAGGCAAGAGCAACGGCCAGATCGGGCGCGAGCTCTATCTTTCTGAGGACACCGTGAAAACCCACGCCCGGAGGCTGTTCCGCAAGCTCGGCGTGCGGGATCGAGCTCAGGCCGTGGCACACGGTTTCCGGCGCGGTCTGGTCGCCTGAGCCGCCCTGCACCGCGAGCCGGGATTCGCCACCGAACCCACGGCGCTGTGAACGCGCGTATGCGCACAGACGTCGCGTTCGGCAATTGATCTGCTGCCTACTACGGTTGGGCCTGAGGTGCCGTGGTCTTGGGCTAATGATCATTTCCTGGGCAGCGGAGTGTCCACCGCCAGCTGGCATGCAGTCCGGCTGGTCCACGTCGTAACGGCAGGGCTGCGTTCTGCGATGACAACTGTGGGGGACGACCTCGACGTTCTGGTTGGTGCTGCTGTCGATGGTGACCGAGATGCCGTCGATGGCGTGCTCCGCTGGATCCGTCCTCTCGTGTTGCGGTACTGCCGCGCGCGCGTCGGTAGCCAGGAGAAAACGTTCGCCTCGGCGGATGATGTAGCCCAGGAGGTGTGTCTCGCGGTGTTTGCGGCTCTGCCCAGTTACCGCGATCAAGGTCGGCCGTTCCTTGCCTTTGTGTACGGCATCGCGGCGCACAAGGTGGCTGACGCCCACCGTTCGGCGGCCCGCAATCGAGCCGAGCCGGTCCCGGAGGTCCCCGATTCCCCGGCGTTGGGTGACGGTCCGGAGCAGCGTGCGATGCAGGGCGAGTTGGCCGGACAGATGGACAAGCTGCTGGAGCTCCTGCCGGACAAGCAGCGCGAGATTCTTGTGCTGAGGGTTGTGGTAGGGCTGTCAGCAGAGGAGACCGCCGAGGCGGTGGGCTCCACTCCCGGTGCGGTCCGGGTAGCCCAGCACCGGGCTTTGGGCCGGTTACGCAATGTACTGACGTCCGAGGGGGTGGTCTGAGATGTCCGGTCATAACGGCGACCCACGTGTTGGCCACTCCGATGGAGATCCCTCTGAGATGCCCGTTGATCTGGTCGCTGTTCAGGCCGACGACGCGCTGCTGGATCTGCTCGGCAATGTCGACCGCACGTCGGGGGCTGTCGATCACACGTTGGGCGCTGTCGACGGCGAGCTAGTGCGTGTCCTGACGGCGTGGCGCCGCGAGGTGCATGCCGACTCGAGCAGGGAGCTGGTGGACACCGATACCGCCCTGGCGGCGATCGGCGCCGCCCGCCAGTTGGCCCGCCCACGTAGACTGGTGTTTGCACCGGTCGCGGCGGCCGCTGCGGTGTTGGTGATTGCCTTCTCCGCAGTAGGCCTGCTCGCCAAGTCGGCCCATCCTGGCGATGGCTTGTGGGGCGTGACGCAGGTGCTCTATTCCGACTACGCCCGCTCGGTCGAGGCAGCGGCTTTCGTCCAGGCTGAACTTGAACAGGCCAAGACGGCGTTGCAGCAAGGCAGGCCCGAGGAGGCCAAAGCATCGCTGGAGCTCATTCAACAGCAGCTTCCGGCGATCGCCGAGGCCGAGGGCCGCACCGACCTCACCGCTCGCCATCACGAACTCGAGCGGGAGCTGGGTGGAGATCCGTCCGGACAAGTTCCGCCGCCTGGATCGCCAAACGCCAGCTCGTCGGAACAACGTGAGGCGCCGTTGACCCCCGCGCCCGCGCAGCCATACCCGGCCCCGGAGCAATACCCAGGCCCGGGTCAATACCCGGCCCCGGAGACAAATCCGGATCAATACCCGGCCCCGGAGACGAACCCTGCCCCCGAGCCAAACCCAGCTCCGCCCCCGCCTGTCCCAAACCCGCCTCCGCCTCCAGAGCCAAATCCGCCCCCGGAACCAGAAGAGCCATCAACTCAGCCACGTGTGGAGCCGCCGACGGCGCCCATGCCACCAGACCCAGGAAACTTCAATCCCATCGAGCCCGGGGAGCCGCCGGGCGGCGGCCGCTGATCGGGTCAGCCGGCGTCTTCGGCGAGGACTGCGTCGACGTATCCTCGGCAGTACTCCCAGCTCACATATCCGGTCGGATCCGGGTCATACGCTGGCTCGTGTGGCCGCATCCGGCCGGCCTCGAGTAGCTGCTGCAGGCTTGCCCGAAGCAGGTGCCAGTCGTGGTAATGCTGCTCGGCACAATCCGGACAGTCCACTACGATTCCGCGCAGCCCACGAGGCGCCAGCAGGGCCTGGTAAACGGCCAGATCACTCAGGTCAGCGAGCAGTCCGGCCCGCTCCTCGTCGTCCAGCGGCTCCTCATCGGTGTCCCCCAGATCATCCAACGCCTCAAGCGCCAGCGCCGGGTCCTCCGGGTCACCGGCAAATGGGTCGGGGGGAAGTGCGTCATGCGCCACGGCTGGCACCGTACCCTCCCGGTAGATGGCGCCGGTAAACGGTGCTGTGACGGATACCATGGATTCGACCCTGCACCAGGGTCGTCCCACCAGATATCAACACAGCCAGATGCCAACACAGCCTGTCCGCCAACTGACTTAAGCCACCGCCAGGAAGGTCGTCCCTGCGCATGACCAGCGAGCTCACCGCGCCCGGCTTCCCGTCGAAGTTCGCGCTGCTTGGTCTGACCTTCGACGATGTTCTGCTGTTGCCTGCGGAATCCGACGTGGTACCCGCGGAGGTCGATACGTCGACCAGGCTTTCCCGCAATATCACCCTGCGGGTGCCGCTGGTCTCCTCGGCAATGGACACGGTGACCGAGGCGCGAATGGCCATCGCGATGGCCCGCCAGGGTGGGATGGGAGTGCTGCACCGCAATCTGCCGGCCGAGGAGCAAGCCGCCCAGGTCGAGGTGGTCAAGCGTTCCGAGGCGGGCATGGTCACTGACCCGGTGACGTGCCTGCCGGACAACACCCTGGCTGACGTGGACACGCTATGTGCCCGCTATCGAATCTCCGGCGTGCCCGTCACCGACTCCGATGGGGTGCTTGTCGGCATCATCACCAACCGGGATATGCGGTTCGAAGTCGACCATGGCAAGCGGGTCGCCGAAGTCATGACCAAACCGCCGCTGATCACCGCGCAGGTAGGTGTCACCGCCGAAGCAGCACTGGGCCTGCTGCGCCGCCACAAGATTGAGAAACTGCCCATCGTTGACGGGCACGGCAGGCTGCGCGGGCTGATCACCGTCAAGGACTTCGTGAAGACCGAGAAGTACCCGCTGGCGACCAAGGATCCAGATGGGCGGCTGCTGGTGGGAGCTGCTGTCGGAGTCGGCGAGGGTGGCAAGCAGCGGGCGGCGTTGCTCGTTGAGGCCGGCGTCGACGTGCTCGTTGTGGATACCGCGCACGGGCACTCCCGCGGTGTACTGCAAATGATCAGCACGCTCAAAGCCGAGCTGGGCAGCACGGTCGACATCATCGGCGGTAACGTCGCTACCCGGGCCGGGGCCCTGGCTCTGGTCGAGGCCGGCGCGGACGCGGTCAAGGTCGGGGTGGGCCCTGGCTCCATCTGCACCACCCGGGTTGTGGCTGGGGTGGGTGTGCCCCAGATCAGCGCCATCTTCGAGGCAGACCGGGCGTGCCGCCCCGCGGGTGTTCCCGTGATCGGTGACGGCGGCATCCAGTATTCCGGCGATATCGCCAAGGCCATTGTCGCGGGCGCCAGCACCGTGATGCTGGGCAGCCTGCTTGGGGGCACCGCCGAGGCGCCCGGCGATCTGATTCTGGTCGACGGCAAGCAGTACAAGACTTATCGTGGGATGGGTTCGGTAGGTGCGATGGCCTCGCGCGGTGCCGGGCGGTCGTACTCCAGGGATCGCTACTTCGCCGACGACGTGCTGTCCGACGACAAGCTGGTGCCCGAGGGCATCGAGGGGCGGGTGCCCTTCCGCGGGCCGTTGTCGCTGGTGGCCCACCAGCTGGTCGGTGGCCTGCGAGCGGCGATGGGTTACGCCGGTGCTGCGACGATACCGGCATTGCAAAGCGCGCAGCTGGTGCAGATCACGGCGGCCGGCATCAAGGAGAGCCACCCACATGACATCACCATGACGGTGGAGGCCCCGAACTACGCGGTGCGCTGAGATGCGGGATCTGGTGGAGATCGGCATGGGCCGTACCGCACGGCGGGCCTACGCCTTCGACGATGTGGAGATCGTGCCCTCGCGGCGCACCCGCTCCTCCCGTGACGTGTCCACCGCCTGGCAGATCGACGCCTACCGCTTCGACATCCCGCTGATCACCCATCCCACCGACGCGGTGGTGTCACCGGCGATGGCGGTCCGGATCGGTGAGCTCGGTGGGCTGGGAGTGCTCAATGCCGAGGGGCTGTGGGGCCGCCATCCGAACGTCGACAAGTTGCTGTTCGCGCTCACGTCCGCGATGGACGAGGCCGACGAGGCGTCGGCGGTGCGGCTGTTGCAACAGTGGCACGCGGCGCCGATCCGGATTGAGCTGCTCACCGAGGCGATCGGCCAGGTAGCCAAGTCCGACGTGACAGTGGCTGCCCGGGTCAGCCCACAGCATGCGCGCGATCTCGCGCCTGACCTGCTTGCCGCCGGTGTCGAGATCCTTGTCGTGCAGGGCACCATCGTCTCGGCCGAACATGTCTCGCGCGCCGCCGAGCCGCTCAACCTCGCGGAGTTCATCGCGTCGATGGACGTCCCGGTAATCGTCGGTGGAGTGGGTGACTACCGCACCGCGATGCATCTGATGCGTACCGGCGCCGCCGGTGTGATCGTGGGCCATGGGGCCGGGGCGAGTACCTCGACCGGTGACGTACTTGGTATCGGCGTCCCGATGGCCACCGCGGTCGCCGATGCGGCAGCCGCCCGGCGCGACTACCTGGACGAAACCGGTGGACGGTACGTGCACGTGATCGCCGACGGCGGGGTGCGCACCAGCGGCGATGTGGCCAAGGCGATCGCCTGCGGGGCGGACGCGGTGATGCTCGGTGCACCGCTGGCCGTTGCCACCGAGGCACCGGGCAATGGTTTGTACTGGACCGCCGCCGCGGCGCATCCGTCCCTACCACGCAGTCACGTCATCGAGGTGCCCGAAAGTTCGATCGACATCGACACGCTGCTGTTCGGGCCCTCCAGCCAGCCCGGTGGCGAGGTGAACCTGTTCGGCGGGCTGCGCCGGGCGATGGCCAAAACCGGTTACTCAGAGCTCAAAGAGTTCCAAAAAGTCGGCCTCACCGTCCGCCCCTGAGCTACCCCCGGCTCCCGTCCCGACCGCGACAAGCATCCATATGACCGTTGGCGGACACCTCACAACTGCGACAAGCATCCATGTGATCCGTGCAGACCGGCTCCTGAACGTCTCCGGGCGCTGGCTGGGTTCATGTTTTTTGGGTTTGTTCTGGGGAGCTTGGGGTGCCGTGTTGCCCGCGGTGCAGGCCAGCTCGGGCTCGACTGATGGTGAGCTGGGCGCGGGACGGCTGATGATCGGCTCGGTGCGCTGGTGTCCATGCGGTTGACCGGTCACCTCGTCGACCGCCTCCGCACCGGGGTGATGCCCGTGGTAATGGTGGCGTTTGGGGCAGTGGGTGTGCTGCCCGCGTTCGCCAGCTCACGCGTGGTGCTGGGGGCGGCGGCACTGTTGCTGCTGGGCGCCCTCTCCGGCGCGACCGATGTGGCGATCAACGCTACTAGCGTGCATGCCGAGATGCGCTCGCAGCGCCCCCTGATGAACCTCGCGCACGCCTGGTTGTCCGTCGGTGTGGTCGTGGCCAGCCTCTGTGCGGCTGCGTTGCGCGCGGCGGGGCGGGGCCGCGCTTGGTGCTCGGGGCGGTGTTCGCCGTAGTGGGGCTGGCGTCGTCGCTGACGTCCCTGTCACAGCCGTGGCCGGGGAGCCGCTGTCGCTGTGCTGCTCGTTGTGTTGGCTCCCACAGCCCGACGGGCAGCGTCGTCACCGGAGCAGTCCCTTCGGATCGGTGATGAGGTTCCCCACGCGGTCGCGATGGCATACTCGCTGCGTGGCGGGCGTGGTCAACTTCGACGTGGTGGTGGTCGGATCCGGGTTCGGGGGCAGCGTCGCCGCGCTGCGGCTGACCGAGAAGGGCTACCGGGTCGGCGTGCTCGAGGCGGGCCGGCGCTTCGCCGACGAGGAGCTGGCCACCACGTCATGGCAGCTGCGGGAGTTCCTCTGGGCGCCGGCCCTGGGTTGCTACGGCATCCAGCGCATCCACCTGCTGCGCGACCTCGTGGTGCTGGCCGGCGCAGGCGTCGGAGGCGGCTCGTTAAACTACGCCAACACGCTTTACCGGCCACCCGAGATGTTCTTCCGCGATCCGCAGTGGGCACACCTCGCCGACTGGCGCGCTGAGCTTCACGCCCACTACGACGAAGCGGAACGGATGCTCGGGGTGACGACCTACGCTGGGCACACTCCTGCGGACGAGGTCATGCGGCGGGTTGCGCACGACATGGGAGTCCCGGGCAGCTATCACCCCACGCCCGTCGGGGTGTTCTTCGGCCGGCCGGGCGTGGAAGTCGACGACCCGTACTTCGGCGGCGCCGGCCCCCGGCGGACCGGCTGCACCGAATGCGGTTCCTGCATGACCGGGTGCCGGGTCGGCGCCAAGAACACCCTCGTGAAGAACTACCTGTACCTCGCGGAGCGAGCCGGAGCCACCATCCATCCGCTAACCACGGTCACCGCGTTGCACCCGCAGGCAGACGGAACCTGGCTGGTCGAGGCCGTGCGCACCGGCAAGCGGTGGCGCAAGACGATCCGAGCCAGCCACGTGGTGCTCGCTGCCGGCACCTGGGGAACCCAGCAACTGCTGCATAAGATGCGTGACAAGGGCGTACTACCGCGGTTGTCGCGCCGGCTGGGTGAGCTGACCCGGACCAATTCCGAGGCGATCGTTGGTGCCATGCGCAACACGGTGGACCCGCAGCGCGACTTTTCCCGCGGGGTGGCGATCACCTCCTCCTTCCACCCCGACGAGCACACCCACATCGAGCCGGTCCGCTACGGGCGGGGCAGCAATGCGATGGCCCTGCTGAAGACCCTGGCCACCGATGGCGCGTTGGACACTCCGCGTTGGCGGCAGTTCCTGAGCTTCGTCGCCCGGCACCCGGTCAAGATGGTGCAGTTACTGAAGGTGCGGCGCTGGAGTGAGCGGACGGTGATCCTGCTGGTGATGCAAAATTTGGATAACTCGCTGACCACTTACCGCCGCCGTGGCCGGCTCAGCTCGCGGCCTGGGCACGGCGAGCCCAACCCCACCTTTATCCCGGCCGGCTTCCAAGCCAGCCAGCTCACCGCCCAGTACATCGGGGGTACTGCGGGCAGTACCTGGGGCGAGCTGTTCGGGGTGCCGATGACCGCGCACTTCCTGGGCGGCTGCCCGATGGGCGCGACCGCTGACGAGGGTGTCATCGACGCCTACCACCGGGTGCACGGTTACCCGACCCTATCTGTGGTGGACGGCTCCGCGATCAGCGCGAACCTCGGGGTGAACCCGGCGCTGACCATCACCGCCCTGGCCGAGCGCGCTTTCGCCCTGTGGCCCCCCGCGCAGCGAGGTGTCTCGTGAGGGGCATCGAGTGCTATAACACTGATTCCCACTCACGAGTAGTTCTGGTGGTCGATTTCGGAGCGCAGTATGCGCAGTTGATCGCTCGTCGGGTTCGCGAGGCGCAGGTGTACTCCGAGGTCGTGCCACACACCACATCGGTCGCTGAGATCCTCGAACGCAAGCCGGCCGCGATCGTGCTCTCCGGTGGTCCGGCCAGCGTGTACGCCCAGAGTGCCCCCCGCGTCGACCCGGCGCTGTTCGACGCCGGTGCTCCGGTGCTGGGAATCTGCTACGGCTTCCAGGCGATGGCCGACGCGCTGGGCGGCGTGGTACAGCAGACCGGCACCCGGGAGTACGGGCGCACCGATCTGCAGGTGCTCGATGGGGGCGGCGTGCTGCACCGCGAGCTGCCCGCGCGCGGACCGGTGTGGATGAGCCACGGCGACGCTGTCACCGCCGCGCCGGACGGGTTCGCGGTCACCGCGCGATCGGCGGGTGCGCCGATCGCGGCCTTCGAGGACACCGGTCGGCGGCTGGCCGGGGTGCAGTACCACCCGGAGGTGGTGCACTCCCCGCATGGCCAGGAGGTGCTGCGCCGGTTCCTGCACGACCTCGCCGGTATCCGGCCGAGCTGGACCACGGCCAACGTCATCGACGAGACCGTAACCGCGATTCGGGCTAAGACCCAGGGCGGCAAGCTGATCTGCGGCCTTTCCGGCGGGGTGGATTCCGCGGTCGCCGCTGCGCTGGTGCACAAAGCAGTCGGGGATGACCTGACTTGCGTATTCGTCGACCACGGCTTGCTGCGGGCCGGCGAGCGCGCTCAGGTGGAGCGGGATTACGTGGCCGCGACGGGAGTCCGGTTGGTCACCGTCGACGCCCGGGACCGGTTCCTGGGCGCACTGGTCGGGGTCATCGATCCGGAGCAGAAACGCAAGATCATCGGACGGGAGTTCATCCGGGTCTTCGAGGGCGCGGCTCGGGATTTGAAGGCCGAAGCGGGCCGGCATGGTGAGGAGATCCGCTTCCTCGTGCAGGGCACCCTGTATCCCGACGTGGTGGAGTCCGGTGGTGGATCGGGCACCGCCAACATCAAGAGCCACCACAACGTCGGCGGCCTGCCCGAGGACCTCGAATTTGAGCTGATCGAGCCGCTACGAGCGCTTTTCAAGGACGAAGTGCGTCGGGTAGGGCTGGAATTGGGGCTGCCGGAGACGATCGTGCATCGACAGCCGTTCCCGGGGCCAGGCCTGGCGATCCGGATCATCGGCGAGGTCACTGCCGGGCGCCTGGAGACACTGCGTGCCGCTGACGCGATCGCCCGGGAGGAGCTCACCGCGGCCGGGATGGACCGCGACATCTGGCAGTGCCCGGTGGTGCTGCTGGCGCAGGTGCGCAGCGTCGGCGTGCAGGGCGACGGGCGAACCTATGGGCATCCAGTGGTGTTGCGCCCGGTGTCCAGTGAGGATGCGATGACCGCCGACTGGTCCCGGGTGCCCTATGACGTGCTGGCCCGCATCTCCGGTCGGATCACCAACGAGGTGCCCGAGATCAACCGGGTGGTGCTCGACGTGACGAGCAAGCCTCCCGGAACCATCGAATGGGAGTGAGCCTAGGCCTGATGGGGGACCGCGCACCATGATGTGATGTTAGGTATTGATGCATGCCGAAGCGGACCACGGTCACCTTTGACGAGCATGATCAGGGAGCCATCGCTTCGGTCAGCAATCCCGACCGCGCCGAGTGGGCTGCCCTGGTTGAAGCCGCCGCCGAGAAGGGCATAACCCTGAAACCGGGTGCGTCCGAAGCATCGATCATTCGCGTCCTCGTCCACGCCGGAGCCGACGCCCTGCGAGAACGTGCGCTGGAACGTGGGTACGCCGAACTGGCGGACCTGTGGCCTGATGTGCACGACGCTGCTGAGACCCAGGAGCGTCGCCGCCGTTACGCCCACCGGGTTGACCGCGTCGCCGGCGCATGAGTGCATCCCTGCGAGGACAGGTCTACCGTGCCGACATCGGATTCGGACCCAAACCCTGGCTCGTCGTCAGCAACAATCACCGCAACCGCGCACTGTCTGACTTACTCGCCGTCCGGATCACTACCACCGACCGCCACGCCAACCTGCCAACCTGGGTTGCTCTCGGTACCAGCGATCCGCTCGTCGGCTATGTCAATACCGACGACATGCAGCAATTGCACCGCGACGAACTCCACGATCTGCTCGGTTCGCTCAGTCCCGCGACTTTACGAGAAGTCAATGATGCACTCCGCATCGTCCTTGCCCTGCCATGAGACAGACCGGGCTGGACTTTCACAGCCGTCGCAGTGCGTTATCGCCTGCTGGTCAGCCGTAGGATCGGGCGGCCAATCGTGTGGTGCGCGGAGGTAACCGGCTCGGCCGGTGACGATGACCGCGCTCGACTTCGAGGTGGAGATCGGCCCACCGAGCGCGGAGGGCAGCTATCCGGTGCGTGCAGCGGGGCCTGGGAAGGCTAACGGCACCTCCCCACTACTTGACATCGACGCGCGTCGCCTCAGGCAGATTGCGCGACGATCCGCTCAAGTCGGCTCATGCTGTCCATCAACGCGGTCCTCTCGTCACCCGCGGCTCCGCAAGAACTCTATGCGGACACTGGGAAGACTGATCTGTATCATCATGATCCAGAGCGGGAGGAGCCCTCGCCGTGACCCTCAACACCATCGCCCTTGAGCTCGTTCCGCCAAACATCGAGCACGGCACACAGCGGGCCGTCGACGAGGCGCACAAGGTACTCGAGCACTCGAAGACCTTCAGCATCGAAGGTCGGATCAAGCACGTGATGATCCCCGGGTTGATCGAGGAGGAGGATGATCGGCCGGTCGAAATGAAGCCGAAGCTCGATGTGCTCGACTTCTGGTCGGCCATCCAGCCGGAGCTGCCCGGGGTGAGTGGGCTATGCACGCAGGTCACCGCATTCATGGACGAGCCGGCGCTGGGCGAGCGGCTGGCAAACCTGCGAAGTGCCGGGATCGACGGTGTCATCTTCGTTGGCGTTCCCCGCACAATGAAAGACGGTGAGGGATCAGGTGTCGCACCGACCGACGCGCTGTCGCTCTACGACCAGCTGATAAGCAATCGTGGTGTGATTCTGATCCCGACCCGGGACAGCGAAGTGGGCCGGTTCAAGTTCAAGTGCAACCAGGGCGCCACCTTTGGTATGACGCAGCTGCTGTATTCCGACGCGATCGTGGGCTTCCTGACCGACTTCGCCGAGCAGACCGAGCACCGGCCGGAGATCCTGCTCTCATTCGGGTTCGTCCCTAAATTCGAGAATCGAATACGCTTGATCAACTGGCTGATCCAGGACCCGGGCAATGACGCCGTCGCCCAGGAGCAGGCCCTGGTCACAAAGCTGGCCGACAGCAAGCCCGACGAGAAGCGCAAGATCATGCTGGACCTGTACAAGCGGGTGATCGACGGTGTCGTCGGCCTCGGTTACCCGCTGAGCATTCACCTCGAGGCCCCGTACGGCGTCTCGGCACCCGCCTTCGAGACGTTCGCTGAGATGCTCACCTACTGGGCCCCCGACACGAGCTGAACACGGCCATGAGCATGCGTGCTCTGGTGCGTGACAACATGGACTGGCCCAGGCTGCTCCGTGAGGCCACCGAGCAGGGGGCAGCGTTCGCGGCTGACGCCGTCCGCCAGCCGGTCTGCGAGCAGCTGACCAACGAGTTACGAAACGGGCCGTATCAGCCGGTGAAGTCCATGATCGGACAGGTCCGGCAGGAGACCGAGTCATTCAAGGTCGCTATCCCGGAGCCGGACCGGTATCAAGTGCTCAGCAGCTTGTGCGACGAGCTGATCCGGCAGGTGCACGAGCACGGAGTACCGCAGTGGGTGCCGAATGAGGTCTCGATCCAGCGCTACCTGCCAGGGTCGGTCGGCATCACACCGCATCGAGACCAGCGCCGGTACGCCCAGCTCGTTGCCGTGATCACGATCGCCGGATCGGCGCCGTTCACGCTGTGCCGCAACCGTGAAGGCGATCCCATCCGGATCTGGCAGGCGCGACAGGGCAGCCTGGTGCTGTTACGCGGGCCGGGCCTGGCTGGCGATCCGGATGGACGGCCGATGCACATGGTCGGCGGGCCTACCGGCACACCACGGACATCGATCGGACTTCGGATGGATACCGCGTGCAGCGATGGCACGCCTGTTTAGCCAGCGCGGACCCACTCCGCAATCGATTCCACCGATCCTGCTCCTCGTCAAGATGGTGAGTGCGATCAACCCGGGCCATCAAAGACAGCCGATTCAACGTGCGGGTAGCCCGATTTGGTGCGAACATAGCCAAATAGGGGCATCTCGTACACACCTAGCGGTGAGCTGACACGGTTCGCCGCAGCCGCATGGAAGCAACCTGCCATATACCGAATGTCGCCGGTCGACTAAGGAGATCACCATGCTCGCTATCGTCGCCGCCATCCTGTTCGCGCTCGCGCTGGTGCTCCATCTGGCCGGCGTTGCGCTCGGTCCGCTCGACGCCACTGCCTTCATGCTGGCCGGGTTGCTGTGTCTTGCGCTTCAGCTCGCCGGAGTAGGCGCTGGTATGAGGAGCCGTAGCCGCATCTAAGGGTGGATCCGCGGAACCCGCGAGCAACCGTTGCGGGTTCGGTGCCTCGGCAGGCTGCTGCTCATCGGCCGCCAGCTCATTTGTGTCCAGCTCACAAACGTGCAGCTAGCCATTTAGTGCTGGTGCCCGGTTGTCTCGCACCCACGTTCGCCGTTCACTAGTGGATGGCTCTGCTCACGAAAAGGGCCACTGCAGCGCTGGTCGACGGTGTCGTCAGGGAGCGTGAGCAATGCCGCACGAGCTCAACTGCCCGCACTGTAGCTGCCCGCTGCTGACCGTCCCGGACACTGCCCGGGTGCCCGATGTGGACACCGTCGAGAAGCTCCACCGGGAGATCGAGCACCTACGTGCCACGGTGGCCCGGCTGCGCGGAGCTGGTTTCAATCCCTTACCGCGAAATCTCGATGCGAACCCGGCGTCATCCTGATCGACCTGAACATCGATGACGACGGGAGTGGCTGTGCTGGTTGATTTCCGCCCCACCGGCAGGCTCCGTGGCAAGAAACCCGTGGACGTGACGGCTGCGCTGGGCCCGGTCCTGGACGCGCTCGCCGAGGAGTCGGTGGACCTGTCCCGGGTGCGCGTGGTGTGTGACTGGGTGCAGTACCGCAACAACTTCCGTGACGTCGTCGACCTCCGGCCGATCCTGGCGGCCCATGGCACCGATTCGGTGCTGGAGCCGCTGCCGCTGGCTGCAGTGATGACCGAAGACGAGATGGAAGTCGCGATCGACGTCCGCCGCAGCCCCGATGTGCCGCTCAAGGAGCTCACCAGAGATCTGATCCGGGCCAGCTACGGCGATGCCGAACCGTCCCGAATCCATCTCGAGCCGTGGCTGGCCACCAGCGCCAGTCTGATCTGGGACTTCAATGCGCTGTACTGGAAGGCCCTGGACCTGTGGGAGCAGGCCACTGGCCAGGCTTACGAGTCCGCCCTGCCGGGCGGGGAGAGCGACGCGCGCAACCGGGATTCGGTGCGCGAGATCATCACCGACCTGTTCGCGCTGTGGGATTCGCTGGCCGAGCGCAATGCGCTGCCCGAAGAGCTCTACGTGGTCGAGATCGGGCCGGGTAACGGTAATCAGGCCACCGCCTGGCTCGATGAGTTCGTCGAGTTGGACCGTAAGCACGGCAAGGAGTACTACCGGCGGCTGCACTACCTGATGTGTGACTACTCGCCGCACGTCCTGGAACTCGCCCGGGCCGCGGTGGCCCACCACGCGGAGCACGTCAGCTCGTTCGTGCTGGACGCCACCCAGCCCCGCACCGCGCTGGGTTTCCTGCGCTACAAGGTGTTCCTGGTCTACATCTCCAACGTTTATGACAATCTGCCTACCGACGAAGTCGCGCAGATCGGCGGCCGCACCTACATCGTGCAGACCAGGGCTTACCTGCACAAAGGGGCCGCCGCTGAGATCGGGCAGCTGGTCTCGACCCAGCCCGACGGGCTCCCGGAATTGATTCGCAAGTTGTTGCGGCTGGGCCCGGCCCTGCTCGCGGAGGCTGCGCCTGCACAGTTCGCGTCGGTCGAGGTGGCGGTGGAGTTCTGGCGCCGTACCTGGGAGGCGCTGCGCTTGGAGGAGAGGTACCTGCCGCTGCGGGGCTTGGACCTCTACCAGATCGCGCCGACGGTGAGCGGGGAGATGCTGCGCCCCTTGCTGGAGTCCGGCGCCACCATCCGAATGCACGTCAACAACGGTGCGGTGGCCAGCTTTGTGGACACCATCCCGCTGCTACATCCCTACGGCCGGCTGATCTGCCACGATCTGTTCGTCACCGACGTGCATGCTTACCGCACCGGTTTCCGCGGCCCCGGCAAGTACGACGGCTCGGTCGTGAACTGGCTCAACGGTCCGCTGCTGGCGCACATCGGGCGGCGGAAGGGCTTCGAGGTGGAATACCAGCGGTTCGCGCACCGAACCGGCACCAACATCGTCACCATGACCGCCCAGGTGAGGGACTGATATGACCCCCCTGCTGCCCACCACCGTCGTCGGGTCCTACTCGGTCCCCGAATGGCTCGAGCGGCTCAAGACCGACTACTACCGCAACCGGATCAGCCGCAGCCATCTCGGCGAGATCCACGACATGGCGATCAAGGCGGCGCTCAAAGATCAGGAGAAGGCCGGGATCGACATCGTCTCCGACGGGGAGCTGCGCCGGGACAACGACATCGATTACCTGCTGGCTCGGATACCGGGAGTGCAAATTCCGATCACCGTCAAGTCCTTCTATTACGACTACTATGACATCATCGTCGCCGATCCGCTGCCCACCAACCCGCCGCCGCTGGGCCTCGCCGACGACTACCGCTTCACCCGTCAGTACACGGACCGTCCGGTCAAGTTCTCATTCACCGGCCCGTTCTCACTGTCCCACCGGATCCACAACAAGGCGTATTCGGATTCCGCGGACCTGGTTCGAGCATTGGCGCAGGTGCTCAATGGCGAGGCGCGGGCGCTGGCCGAGGCGGGTGCGGAGCTGTTACAGATCGACGAGCCGTTCCTGGCCGGCTACCCCGAGGACGTCAGGGTGGCAGTCGAGGCGATCAACATCGTGACCCAGGGCGTCGACGTCACCTGGGGGTTGCATGTTTGCTACGGCAACCGCTACGCGCGGCCATCATGGGAAGGGCACTACGATTTCCTGTTCCCTGCCGTACTCGACGCGAACGTGCACCAACTCATCCTCGAGTTCGGTCGCAAAGGTTACGAGGATCTGCATGTGATTCAGCAGCTCGGTTGGGACCGCGCGCTCGGGCTCGGCGTGGTCGATGTCAAGACCGAGCAGGTCGAGTCCGGTGATCTCATCGCCCAGCGCATCAGCAAGGCGCTGGAAACTTTCCCTGCCGGCAAGTTGATCATTAACCCGGACTGTGGGCTGCGCAATCTTCCCGCCGACGTCGCCAGGTCGAAGCTGGCAGCGATGGTTGAAGGGACGGTCGCGGTCCGCCGCACGTTGCCTGCTCAATCTGATGAAGCCAGTCCGATGGGCCCAAACCCCCACAACACACATTGACGCCTTCGGAACCGACCGTCAAGCAATGGAGCGTGATCTGCGTGACCCAGCTGGAGAGCACCGAGTACCTGTTCACCTCCGAGTCGGTGACCGAAGGCCACCCGGACAAGATGGCCGACCAAATTTCCGACGCTGTGCTCGACGCGGCGTTGACGATGGACCCGAACTCGCGGGTGGCCTGCGAGACACTGATCACGACGGGGATGGTCGTGCTGGCGGGCGAGATCACCACACCGGGCGTACTTGACTACACCCAGATCGTGCGCGACACGATCTGTCAGATCGGCTATGACAACGGAATCTACGGTTTCGACGGGCACAGCTGCGCGGTGATGACCGTGCTGGACAAGCAGTCACCGGACATCGCCCAGGGTGTTGACATGGCCGCGGAGCGGCGCGGGAAGCTGTCCGAGGACGAACTGGACAGCGCCGGTGCAGGTGATCAGGGAATGATGTTCGGATACGCCACGAACGAGACCCCCGAGCTGATGCCGATGCCGATCGCGCTGGCGCACCGGCTATCACAGCGGCTGGCGAAGGTGCGCAAGGACGGCACGCTGCCCTACCTGCGCCCCGACGGCAAGACGCAGGTCACCGTCCGCTACCGGGATCACGTGCCGATCGGGGTGGAGAAGGTGCTGATTTCCGCCCAGCACGCCGAGGAAGTCACCTCCGAGCAGATCCGGACCGACCTGTGGGAGCACGTGGTGCGCGCGGTACTGCCCGCCGACTTCTACAACGAGGCTGAGTTGGCGCGCAACCTGTTCGTCAACCCCACCGGGCGGTTCGTGATTGGCGGCCCGGTCGGTGATGCCGGGCTGACCGGCCGGAAGATCATCGTGGACACCTACGGCGGGTTCTCCCGGCACGGTGGCGGCGCGTTCTCCGGTAAAGACCCGTCCAAGGTGGACCGTTCCGCGGCGTACGCGGCCCGCTACGTGGCGAAGAACGTCGTGGCCGCCGGCCTGGCCGACCGGGTCGAGGTGCAGGTGGCCTACGCGATCGGCGTCGCCCGGCCGCTGTCGGTGTTCGTGGAGACCTTCGGCACCGAGCAGGTACCGCGCAGGACCATCGAAAAGCTGGTGGGTGAGCACTTCGATCTGCGCCCGGCGGCCTTCCGTAGTTACCTGGGACTGCACCGGCCGATCTACGCTAAGACCGCCGCCTACGGCCACTTCGGTCGCGACGATCCGGACTTCACCTGGGAACGGACCGACAGGGCGGCGGAGCTGCGCGAGTCCGCCGGGTTGCCGGCCAGTGCGCAGCCAGCGGCCGTCTAATGGGGACCCCAAGGAGGCTATGGTGAGCATCATCGTTACCGGGTCGATCGCCACCGACCACCTAGCGGTCTTCCCGGGGCGGTTCGTCGAACAGATCCTGCCCGATCAGCTGGAAAACCTGTCGGTGTCCTTTCTGGTGGAGGACCTTGCGATCCATCGTGGCGGGGCGGCCGCCAACATCGCGTTCAACCTGGGCTGCCTCGGGCTGGCGCCGGTGCTGGTGGGCGCGGTGGGTGCCGACTTCGCGGAGTACGGGCAGTGGCTGTCAGAGCATGGGGTGGACATCAGCTCGGTGCGCGTCTCGCAGACCAAGCACACCGCCAGGTTCTTGTGCACCACCGATTCCGACCAGAACCAGATAGCGTCGTTTTACGCCGGTGCGATGAGCGAGTCCCGCGAGATCGAGCTGAAGCCGATCGTGGACCGCCTGGGCGGCAC
>DASVWA010000073.1:0-7989 GCA_036389855.1 Pseudonocardiaceae bacterium | reverse complement strand
GTCCACCGGCGCAGCCGCCCCGCGGCTCGCCGGGCCACCTCGCCGGGCCCGCCAGCGGCGAGGTAGGACCTGATCAGGGAGGCGTCGCGGCGCAGCGCACCAGCCATCCCGTTGCAGCGTGCGGCCCCGGCCGACGGGGCGCCTCGCAGCCGATCAGGTGCCGGTCGTGGGTGCCGGCAGAACTCGGCCAGCGGAGCCAGCACCGCATCCCAGGTGAAGCGCTGCGCCACCGCCCCGATCCGCTCCCGGCAGCCGGCAGCGAAGGCGTCGTCGTAGAGCACCCGCTGCAGCGCCGCGGCCAGCGCAGCCGGATCCTCAGCGGGTACCACCACGCCGAGGTCCTCGGCAGCCACCAGCTCGGCGAAGGTGTCGCCGTCGGTGGTGACGATTGGCAACCCGGCCCACAGGTAGTCCAGCACCCGGGTTCGGAAGGCGAAGGTGGTCTCCACGTGCTCGAAGTGCGTGGTGACGCCGGCGTCGGCGTCGAGCAGCCAGTTCTGCCGGTCGGCGTAGGGCACCCAGGTCTCGTTGAAGAACACCTGTTCGCCGGTGAGCCCGAGGGCCTGGGCGAGCCGGCGGGTCTGCCCGGCCATGCCCATCTCGGGCACGTCAGGGTTCGGGTGGCGCATCCCGAGGAACACCAGGCGAAGGTCGTCGTGCTCGGCGCGCAGCGCGTGCACGGCATGCAACAGGGTCAGCGGATCGAACCAGGAGTAGACACCCCCGGCCCACAGCACGACCTTTTCCCTCGACCCGAAGCCCAACGCGTCACGCAAACCCGGCCCGGTGCGCTGCGGTGGTTTGCCGGACAGACCGAACGGGGCCACCGCGAGCAGCGAGCGTGTCGTCGGATCGGCGTCGTAGACGGTGGGGGACAGCCGCCCGATCGCCGCCAGGTGCCCGAGCCAGAAATGCCGTTGCCGTTCCGACGCGCACAGGAAGAAGTCGCCGCGGCGCAGCTGGGCCGACAGCACGGAGGTCACCGCGTCGACGACCTGTGCGCGCTGGCCGTCTCCCAGATCACGCCCTTGCTCGAGTTGCTCGAGGTGCATCGGGTCGTAGATGTCGACGATGACGATGTGGTTGGACGTCTTTAAAGACGGTATCTGCTCGAGCACGTGGCCTTGAAGGACCACCAACTGTGCCCAGTCCAGCTCGGGGCCAATCGATCTGGGGGTCCCTCGCCGCACGTCGAAGTCGGCTGGAGGTGGCGAGCAGTACTGGTTGAGGCTGATCAGCCGCACGTCGTGCTCACCGGACAGCACCTCGGCCATGTTCCAGGCCCGGATCGCCGGCCCAGCCATCCGCTCCGATACCGCATCCGCAGTGATGACCAGGATCCGCCGGCGAGCCCCGTATACCCGTGCCACGCCGAGCGCCTCGACGATCGCATCGTGCGCGAGCAGGTAGGGAATTTCGGGAGAGGTGCGCTCCAGGGCGTTGCGCATCAGCGGCAGCAGGTCGGCGTCGGTGCGGACGCGAGCGGCCTGCTCGGCGCGTCGCGACGCGGCCAGCGAGGGCAGCATCTCGACGAACCGGTCGATGGCGTAGACCCCGGCCATGGTCACCGCAGGCACGGTCATCGGGCCAGCAGTGTCGGGACTCGGGCGGCGGCGGGTCAGCTCCAGGTCAGTGGGGTCGCACTGGCCCCGGGCGGTGGCCCGGCGCACCGTCAACGCCAGCGCGGCGGGCAGCACGGTGCCCAGGGTCTCGTCGGAGACGTTCTTGTACAGCGCGGCGAGAGCGTTTCGTTCCAGCAGGTAAGTCTCGCGAGCCGGATCGGCACCATGCAGCGAGACGTGATGGCGGTGGTAGGCGATCGACCGGGGCTCATAGCGCACCCGGTACCCGCGCAAGTTGAGCCGCCAGCCGAGGTCGACGTCCTCGCAGAACATGAAAAACCGCTCGTCGAACCCGCCGAGTTCTTCGAAGACCTCGCGCCGGACCAGCAACGCGGCACCGGTGCCGAACAGCACGTCGCGGGCCGTGTCGTGAGCGCCATGATCGGATTCACCGATATGCGGTTTGTAGCCCATTCCATACCAGGTCAAGCCGCCGTCGACGTAGTCAATCCGCTCGCCGTCCCAGTCCAGCACCTTACTGGCCACCGCGGCGACCTCGGGGTCATCGCGCAGTACCTCGACCGCGGCGCGCACCCAGCCGTGGTGCGGCCGCGCGTCACTGTTGAGGAAGCCGACGATCGAGCCGGTGGCTTTGGTGACCCCCAGATTGCAGCCGCCGGCGAATCCGGTGTTGGTGGCTGAGCGGATCAGCCGGGCCTGCGGTACCGCGGTGCGAATCCGCTGCGTACTGCCGTCACCCGAAGCGTTGTCCACGCAGATCAGCTCGAGCGCCTCGGTGGGCCAGTCCAGGTCGTCGCGCAATGTTCGCAGGCAGGTCACGGTGTGCTCGGCACCGCGGTAGTTGACCACGATCACCGACACCCTCGGCAGCGCACGCTCACCCACGCCCAGACGGCCCTCCTTCAGCGGCCGCCTAGCGTGCCCCATCCCGCATTCAGCGGGCTCAGCGGGGTTGGGGAGCGTCGAGTAACCCCACTCAGCCCGCTGACTGCGCCAGTGGCGGGCGGCGGCGGGTCAGGGTCGGCCGGCCCAGTTGGACCACACAACTGCGCGCGCAACCGTGGCACGCTGACCGATCTGGTGGCGCGCGAGCAGGGTTGCGGGTAGCCGGGCGGCCACCTCCACAAGCACCTGGAGTCGCAGCCGCAGCGCGAAATTGGGCGTCGCAGGACGGTTGCGGCGACCTGGCAGCACGAGGGTCAGCCCGGTGAAGCGGGCCAGTTCTCGAGCGGTCACCCTGGCCGGAGCGCACCGCAGCAGCACTAGCAGCCGGTTGCGCTCGTTCCAGCGGTGAAAGGCCGCGGTGCCGTGCCGCGCGGAGGCGCCGCCGACGTGCCGGACTCCCGCACTGGGCACAGCAAGCACCCGGTAGCCCGAGAGCCGCAACCGCCATGAGGTGTCGGTGTCCTCGTAGTAACAGAACAGCGAGCCCGCGACGCCACCCGCGGCGCGCAGCGCAGCCGTGCGCAGCAGCGCCGCCCCGCCGCAGAAGCCGAACGGCAGCGCCCCGGTGGTGTCGCGGCCGTACCCGATGCGGGTGAGCGCCACACCGGTCGAGGACACGGTGCCATCCCCGGCGTACAGCACCGAGGCCGCCGCGGCCGCCATGTCATCGCCGTCGAGGGCCTTCTCCAGGGCCGCGAGCCAGCCCGGCTCGGGCTCTGCGTCGTCGTTGAGCCACGCCATGAACGGAGTGCTCACTTGCGGCAACGCTGCCGCCAGTGCGCCCGCGTAACCGGTGTTGCGGGTCATCCGTAGCACCCGGGGGCGCAGCGGGTGGGCACTGACCTCGCCGGCGGTCCCGTCGGTCGAAGCGTTGTCAACGACCAGCACCTGGTGCGACCGGGTCTGGGTGGCCAGCGCGTCCAGGCAGCGCCCGATCAGGCCGTGACCGCGCCAGGTGACCACGACCACCGTGGTGCGGGCGTCTGCTGACAGCGCTGCCACGGGACGCGACGGTACCCGTGCCACGCTGCCGCGTGTCTAAGCTGGCCGGCGTGCCCAAGCTGGTGGTGTTGCTGGAGCAGCTGCTCGCACCGGTGCCGGGGGGTACCGGGCGGTACTCCCGTGAGCTCACGGCGGCACTGGCGGCGACCGCGCCCGCCGGCTGGACGGTGGGCAGTACGGTGGCACGGCATGCCGATCCGACCCCGGCCATGATCCCCGGGGTGGAAGGGCCGCATGTGCTGCCGCTGCCCCATCGGGCGCTCGTCGCCGCCTGGGATGCCGGTGTCGCTCTGTGGCCGGGTGGTGATGCCGTGCATGCCCCGACACCCCTGGCCCCGCCCGCTCCCCGCCGCGGTTGCGACCTGGTGGTCACGGTGCACGACACAGTGCCCTGGACCTATCCCGACGGGCTGACCCGGCGCGGGATCGGCTGGCACCGCCGGATGATCGGAAGGGCGGCGAGACGTGCCGATGCCGTGGTGGTGCCCACCGCCGCAGTCGCCCACGAGTTGCGGCAGTATGTGCGCTGCCCTGCGCCGGTTCACGTGGTGGGCGCAGGGGTCAGCACGGCTGTGGCGAGTGCTCCACAAGACGCCGCCGAGATCATCACGCGATTTGGCCTGCCGCCGCGTTACGTGCTGGCGGTCGGCACCGTCGAACCGCGCAAGGGGATCGACACGTTGCTCGCCGCGTTGGCCGCGCCGCATGCTCCTGACTTGCCGGTGGTACTGGCCGGTCAGCCCGGCTGGGGACGGGTCGACCCGGTCGCGCTCGCGAGGCAGTCCGGACTGGATCCGAGCCGGGTGCACGTGTTGGGCCGGATCAGCGATCCAGAGCTGGCCGCCGTCCTGCGCGGCGCAGCGGTGCTCGTGGCACCGAGCCGCGCGGAGGGCTTCGGTCTGCCGGTGCTGGAGGCGATGGCAGCCGGGGTCCCGGTGGTGCATTCCGACGCTCCCGCATTGGTCGAGGTTGCTGGTGGCGCCGGCTTGACGGTCAAACGCAACGACCCGGCTGCGCTGGCCGCCGCTGTGCATGCGGTGCTGTCCGACTCCGCTCTGGCGCAGGAGATGGTGGTTGTGGGCCGGCGTCAGGCGCAGCGCTTTACCTGGGAGCGCACCGCTCGCCGGGTCTGGTCCGTCCATGTTGAGCTACGCCGCACGCCGTCACTGACAGTGCCGTCGTAGGCTCCCTGCGTGTCCGAGCCCCGGGTGCTCATCGACGCGACGGCGGTTCCGGCCGATCGTGGTGGCGTCGGCCGGTACGTGGATTGCCTGGTTGCCGCGCTGGAGGCCGACGGTGCGGCTCCCTCGGTGCTGTGCCAGCCGCGCGACGCCGAACTCTACGCCGGCTTGGCCCCGCACGCTGACGTGCTGCCCGCCGCCGAACAGGTCGCCACCCGGACCGGACGGCTCACCTGGGAACAGACCACGCTGCCTTGGCTGGCCGGCCGGGTGCGGGCCGACGTGTTGCACTGCCCGCACTACACGATGCCGCTGGCGGGCCGGGTCGCCACCGTCGTCACGTTGCACGACGCCACCTTCTTCACCGCTGCGGAGCTGCACTCACCGGTCAAGGCCCGTTTCTTCCGAGGCTGGACGCGAACGTCGCTGCATCGCGCCGCTGCCTGCGTCGTCCCCAGTGAATCAGCAGCTCGGGAGCTGGGGCGCGTTGCGGGAGCCGATCACCGGGCGCTGCACGTGATCCATCACGGAGTTGATGCCGACCGTTTCCATCCGCCCTCGCCAGAGGAGGTGGGCGCGGTCCGCAACCGGTTGCGCCTAGGCGCAACGCAGTATGTGGCGTTCCTCGGAGCGCTCGAGCCGCGCAAGAACGTCCCCGCCCTGATCCGTGGGTTCGCCCGAGCACACCATGCGCTGGGGAGCAGACCCGACCCACCTGCCCTCGTGCTGGCCGGGCAACCGGGCTGGGACAGCCACGTGGAGCGCGCCCTGCAGGCCGTGCCGCACCGGGTGCGGGTGATCCGGGCCGGTTATCTCCCGTTGAGTGAGCTGTCCGGGTTCCTCGGTGGTGCGGCAGTGGTGGCCTACCCATCGTTGGGGGAGGGGTTCGGACTACCGGTGCTGGAGGCAATGGCAGCTGGCGCGGCGGTGCTCACCACCCGCCGGCTGGCGATCCCTGAGGTGGGTGCGGACGCCGTGGCCTACTGCGGCGTCGCAGCCGGGGACATCGCCGCTGGAATGCTTGACCTGATTGATGACCCGGCCCGCCGAGCCGAGCTCTCCGCGGCCGCACAGCGGCGCGCGAAGGAGTTCTCCTGGGCGGCGAGCGCGGTACTGCACCGGCAGGCATACGGTCGGGCCGCTGTGGCGCACCGGCGGTCCCGCTAGCTTCGCCGGGTGGTCCCAGGTGCAGAATCGGGCGCTGTGAGCCCCCGCTATTCCTACGGCCAGGAACTCGCCGTTGTCACGGTGACGTACTCGCCCGGCGACACGCTGGAGACGTTCCTGGATTCGATCGCCAAGGCAACCAACAGGCCGCTGCAGGTGTTGCTGGCCGACAACGGATCTACCGACGGAGCCCCGGAGCGCGCGATGTGTCGCGACGGTGTCCAGTTGCTGCGCATCGGAGAGAACGTCGGATACGGCAGCGCCGCCAACCGTGGGGTCGCGGAGTTGGGACCGGAAGTGGGCTGGGTGGTGGTGGCCAACCCGGACATCGAGTGGCACCCCGGGAGCCTCGACGAGCTGCTCGCGGCCGGGGATCGGTGGCCCAGGGCGGGTGCACTGGGGCCGTTGATCCGCCAACCCGACGAGACGGTGTACCCGTCGGCACGGCTGTTGCCCGCGCTGGGTCGCGGTATCGGGCATGCGCTGTTCGGCCAGGTGTGGCCGGGCAATCCGTGGACCACGATTTACCGGCAGTCCGACACCGCCTTGGGGGAGCGCACCGCGGAATGGTTGTCTGGATCTTGCCTGCTGTTGCGCCGGGCCGCATTCGAGTCCATCGGCGGCTTCGACTCCCGATACTTCATGTACTTGGAGGACGTTGACCTGGGGGATCGGTTGGTTCAAGCGGGGTGGCTCAATGTCTACGTGCCGACCGCGGAGGTAACCCACCTCGGGGGACACGCCACCAGCCGGGTCTCCCAGCTGATGCTTGCCGAGCACCATCGCAGCATGTACCGCTACCTCGCCGACCGGCACGCCGGTGCACTGCGTGCTCCGCTGCGGCTAGCACTGCGAGCCGGATTGGCCGGCCGGTCTCAGCTGGTGCGTCGCACCGCCCGGCGCGGGTAGGCGCCGGAAAACCTACCAGCCACATCGCGGGGAAGTACCGGACGAAGGCGACGATACCTCAGCGCAGCCTGGCCGCCTGAACCATCCGAACTCCGGCTCAATCCTTGGGTAGGCACCGAGGAAATGAGCATATGCACGTGCATCTGAGATTGTGCTGTGCGCGGTCTTGCATCCGCATGTACGATGCGCGTGCCGAGTTGCGCATGACGGCCGTTTGCGAGGTGTTCAGTCACCCGGCCATGTGCTTCTGTGGGAGGAGCTAGGCCATGACCGGCGAAAAGTGGTCTCCTGTAACAGCGCCGTGCTCCGCTGGAGCGCTGACCATCACAGCGGTGTTGAGCCGACCTCAGCCCGGCACGACAGTGTGCACCGTCTCCGGCACGTTGAACGCGGACACAACGCCGGCTCTAAGAGATGCGCTCGTCGAGGCCCGGCGCGACGACAACGCCCACCTGGTGATCGATCTGTCCACCATCGCATCTATGGATATGGATTCCGCCGGTCTGTACACTCTCCTCGAAGCTTGCTTTAAGCATAACATTAATGGCGGTGGCGGTCACCTGGCAATCGTAATCGATCCTCATACCCAATCCGTCCCCGAGCTGTATATCGTTGCGCTAGAGGTAACTTCTGACTTGCACCATAACCTGTTTGATGCCCTCCACGCCTGCGTCGACGCTGATGCAACCAGCGCCCAAAGGGGGAGTAAAGGAAAAGCGCCAATCGAACCGGCGCTTGTACGCCCCACACGTGCCCAACTCACCGCAGCCCGGGCGTCGACAGGTGAGGGGATGGTCGCGCAGGGCAGTTAAGGGGCTCTTCGTCTTTGAGCGTGGTGTGTCGCTGTAAGACACGATCTTCAGCCTGGGTCCGGAGGCGGGCCTGGGGCCTCATGATCCGTGGTGTTCATAGACACGGAGATGGAGGCCCCAGGTGGAAAGACAGCGTAGTGCCGCGGCGGCGATGTTGGGCTTGCCCGGCTTTGTGGTGTTGGCCGTGTCGGAGGTCGACGGCGAGCTGGAGCATGCGGTCGAGACTACGGCTGATCTTGTGCCGTGCCCGGAGTGCGGGGCGGTGGCCCAGCTGCACGGCCGACGCCCGTGCTGGGTGCGGGACCTGCCTGCCGGTGGACGGCCGGTGATGCTGGTGTGGGTTAAGCGGGTCTGGCGCTGCCCGCATGCGTTGTGTCCGAAACGGACCTG
>DASVWA010000072.1:0-2545 GCA_036389855.1 Pseudonocardiaceae bacterium | reverse complement strand
CACGCCTTCACCGCTTCTGGCCTTAACGCCCTGCTCACCGCGATGCCCACCGCGGCCGCGTAAACATTCAGCTCCCGTGATCTGGGTGTGGCTGGTTGGTATGGGGTTGATCCGTGTGGCTCTGGCTCAGCGTGTCGGCTTGATCGTGGTTGGTGTGTCGTGATCATGGTTGCTTGTGTCCGATCTGCCGTCGCCTGCCGCTGGGTGCGTGTCGTGTGCTGCGCGGGATCGGGAGATCGCGGCGTTGCGGGCGGAGAATGGTGAGTTGGCCCGCCGGGTGGCGTGGCTGGAACGGACCATCTCCCGCAATTCGCACAACTCGTCGCTGCCGCCGTCTAGTGATGACGTGGTGCCGGGCCGCGACAAGCCGAAGGGCAGGCGGCGCGAGGATGGTGGGGCCTGGCAGGGCCGGGGCAAGCAGCCTGGTAGCGAGGGCCGCTGGCTGCGGTGGGTGTCGGAGCCGGATGAGACGAAGCAGCACCGCCCAGCAGGTCGCTGCGGGTGCGGCGCGGAGTTGACCGCCGCTGTGGATGTGTGTGTGGAACGCTCGCATCAGGTGCACGACCTGCCCGAGATCGCGATCAAGGTGACCCAGCATGAGGTGTGGCGGGTCCGGTGTGGGTGCGGCCAGGAGCACGTTGGGGTCTTGCCAGCTGGTGTGGCCGCGGTCCCGTCTAGCTACGGTCCGAGTCTGAAAGCCCTGGTCGTCTACTTGATCGTCTATCAGCATGTGCCGGTGGAGCGGTGCGTGCGGCTCATCGCGGACCTGACCGGGGGTGCCGCGCCGTCAACCGGGTTCGTGCATGGCCTGCTGGCCCGCTGCGCTGCCGTGCTCGGCGAGGTGGTCACACTGATCAAGACCGCGGTCACGCTGGCCGCCGTCGCCGGGTTCGACGAGACCGTGATCCGCTGCGGCCCGGCTGGGCGCAAGAAGTACGTGCTGTCCGGCTCGACCGAGACCGCGGTCGCCTACCACCTGGGCGGGCGGGATCTGGGCTCGTTTGCCGCGTTCGGGATTCTCCCGTCGTTTGCTGGCGTCACGGTGCACGACCGGTACGCGTGCTACTTCCACCCGGGCTGGGCACAGCTTACCGGGCACCAGGTCTGCCTCGCCCACTTGATCAGGGACTTCGAAGACGCCGCCGAGTCCTGGCCGGATGCGGTCTGGCCAGCCCAGGCGCAGCGGGCGTTGCGCGGCCTGATCCATGCCTGGCACGCCGCCCGCGAGCAGGGACTAGGCGAGATCCCCGCCACCGTGCGAGACCCGCTGATGCGCGAGTTCCGCCACGCCGTGCTGGCCGGGCTGTCCGAGCTTCCCCGCATCCCCGGCCCCAAGTCCCGCACCGCCCAGCACCCCGGCCGCGACTTGCTGGAGTTCTGCCGCGACCGCCAGGCCGACGTGACCCGGTTTTGCCACGACACCCGAGTGTGGCCGACCAACAACATCAGCGAGCGGGATCTGCGGCCCACCAAGACCCAACAGAAAATCTCCGGGAGGCTGACCAGCGAGGACATCACCCAGAACCGGTTGGACATCCGCAGCTACATCGACACCGCCCGCAAATGCGGCATCAATACCATGACCGCCCTGCGCGGCGCGCTGTCCGGCAGCCCCTGGAAACCACCGCTGCCCGCCACGGCCGGAAGCCCGTAACACCACCAGCGCAACCAGCCGCTACCCCACGAGCGCGGACAGCACCTGCATCGTGTCCACCAACCCGCTCAGGCACGCGGCAGCAGCCAGCGTCGCCGCCGTGACGGCCTGCTCGCAGGACCTCACCAGCCCCGCCGGCAGCTCACCGCGATATTCATCCGCCCGCACCGCCGACGCCAGCTCGGCAGCGAACATCACCAGCGCCAGCCCGGCATCGGGCCGGCCCAGTTCATCCCGCGCGGTCACCGCGATCATCCCATCCGCCACGCCCGTCATCTGCGCCAGGCACTCCCGGTGCTGCTCCACCATGCCCGGGCGCGCCAACGCATGCTCCCGCTCCAGCGCCGCCACCAGCGTCACCGGTTCAGAAAACCGCCTGGACTTCCCCCGCCGCCGCGCCCACGTAGGCGGGCAAGTCCCACACTCACAATCGGGCATGACCAGCGCATGACGATCAGGATCCACAGCGGCCACAGTCGCAACAGACATGGCCGCATCCTCCACCTAGATGCACCCGGCTCACAGGCAACGCGCCGCAGGGAGCTGAATGCTTACCAGCAGCCGAGTCATGAAACAGTGATGGCTGGCGAAGTTGCCGATAAGAGCCTCGGCCAAGGCGGGTATCTTTTTACGCAGCCTCGCTTTCGGCATGTCGGTTTTCCACCGCCCATCGACGCTGAGCGAAGCCAGCCGCCCACGTCAGCAACCGGCGGCGGGCGATACCCGCTCAGCAAGGCATTGATCTGCATCGTCGCGAGCACCGTGTTGCCCCCGGGTGCCATCGCGCTGGCGGTGTGCGTGCGCTTGTGCGGATCGACTCTGATAATGACCACGCGGTTGTCCTTTCCTCCGACGATACGAGCGAGGAGGCCGTGGACGATACGCCGACTT
>DASVWA010000071.1:0-14031 GCA_036389855.1 Pseudonocardiaceae bacterium | reverse complement strand
CCCGATGATGAGCAGGTGGTATTGGATGTTGTGGTTCCACCGCTCCTGTTCCACGTTGGGCCTGCACAGAGCGGGTCACACGACGATCCGCATCGGACGGCCGCGTCCGTCCGGCTCGCCGCCCAATGTCTGGGCGGTGCCAGCAGCAAACCGCTGCGCTGACCACGCAGCGGCCAACGCGTCGAGCGCGTCGTCCAGACCCACACCGGTCGGTGCGCCAGCCAGTGCGGCGGGAACATTCACAGAGACCGATAGTGCATTGATGCGCTGCCAGGCGCCCGGCGCGCTCTTCTTCCGGGCGAAGTCGACCTCGGGAGCCATTGCCCGGAAGGACACCTCGGGGTGCACCTCTACCACCCACGGCGGCAGCGGTACCTCCTCCCACTGCCGGATCTTCGGCAGGATCCGCCAGGTGAAGATCGTCATGCCAGCTTCTCCCCGCGCCCGCAGCGCCTCGCCGGCCTCCCCGTGAGTAGCCGAGTGGAGCACCGCCCGGACCGGAGTGAGGAACACTGAGGAGGTCGCCCGGCCCAGCCACCGGCGGGCCTCCAGGTCACAAGCGCGCGGACCGAGTTCCGGCAGGCCGATGGGGACGTCGATGCCAACGGCCGTGCAGTCGCGGGTGTAATCCAGTACTGCAGCCGCGTCGGGGGCGATCTCCCAGGAGACGATGCCGTCGCGCACGAGCGCGACCAGCCAACGTTCGCCCGCGCCGTCGACCCCAGCGATCACGCCGTGCGCGTTACTCACCTGACCAGTCTGGGTCACGGCGTTCGGTGCCTACTCGTAGATTCCCTCGACCCGCCAGCGGCCCGTCTCGCAGGCCAGCAGCACCGCGAGCGGCTGGGCGGTACGTCCATCATCGGATTGGGTATCGAGCACCGCCTGCAACCGCGCGCAGCGCCGACCACCACCGGGTTCCCACCAGCGTTCCTCGACCAGCCAGGGCCCAGCCCAGGTCAGCACCCGGCGGGGCGGGTTCCCGTCCATGGCAATCCGGTACGGGACACCGGTGAGCCTTCCACGTCCGCTCACCCCGACGACACGTCCGGCATCGTCAAGCACCTCGGCAGCTAGCGGGCGGGTAGGCACTCGAGAGGGGGACGGCGCAGGCAACCGACCCGGCCAGGGAGGGTCCGGATCGCGCGCTGGAGTGGGGTCATCTCCCCAGGGCACCAGGCGCACCCGATCAACCGGGCTGCGGCCACCCCCGAGCACGCCGGTGAGCACCGCCTCGGGTCCGAGCATTCCTTGCACCCGGACCAGCGCCCGGCCGGCTCGCTCGTCGTCCTCCCCCGACTCTCCCCACAACCCGCGCTGCAAGGCCTGCCCGCCGATCACCTCCTCAGGAGTCAATTGCAGCAACGTGATGCCACCGAGACCTGCTTGCAGGGTCGAGGCATCAGCGCTGCTGGGGCGTGGCCCGCGGGAGGTCAACCAGCCGTCCAACTGCCAGCGCACCCGATCGGCGATGCCGGATGCAGTCAGCGGCTCGGCGCAGCGCCACACCCGATGCAGCTCTTCTCCTGTCTCGGTACAGGCACTGACCCCGAGTCGGACGCAGGCCAGCCCGCGGGAGGCCAGCGCAGCGTGCAGCTGCTCCGCGGGTTCCCGGGAGGCGAACGCTGCCGCATCGACCCGACCCACCGGCGGGTCCAGCCGGCGGGTGATGGTGAAGTCGACCGGCGGGTCACGGCGGGCCAGCGAGCGCTCGTCGAGGCCTTGGGCGAGCCGGTGCGCTCGCACCCCGGCAACGCCGAACCGGGAGGCGACGTCGTCGACGGCCAGAGCGGCGAACGCACCGAGGGTGCGCAGACCGAGCCTGTGCAGCAGGTCCACCAGCGCGGCCCGATCAGGCCCAGTGGCGGGCTGGTCCAGCTCAGCGATGCCCAGGGCGGCGAGGAAACCGGCCGACCCCTCCGGCGGCACCAGCAGCCCCCGGTGCGCGGCCAGGGTCGCGGCGAACAGGCCGTCGGCGATGCCGATCTGGCATTCCACCCCTGCCCGCGCGGCGACCACATCGACGATCCGCTCGGCCACCGCGGGCTCACTGCCGAAATACCGGGTCGGGCCGCGGGCCGGCACCGCGACCAGTCCGGGGCGCACGACCTCCACCCCGGGTGCCAGGGCCTCGACCGCGGCGATCACCGGCTCGAACGCCCGGGCGTCCCGGTCCGGGTCATCGGCGAGCACGACCAGCTCTGGGCAACGGCCCTGCGCCTCACGACGGCGTTGCCCGCGGCGCACCCCCTGTGCCCGGGCCGCCGCGGTGCAGGCCACCACTCGATTGGCGGCCACCACCGCCACCGGATTCTGCGCGGCCAAGCCCTCGGCGACCATTCCGGCCACCACAGGCCAGTCCGGGCACCAGACCACCACCACCCGGGAAGGCACCATCAGCCCACCGCCTTGATCCCCGGAATCGAGCTCGCGAGCGTCTCCACCACCGCACCGCCGGGACCGGGCAGCAACAAGCGGGCGGCGCGAGACCGGGCCGCCGCACCGCGGCCTACCACGCACACGACGACCTCGCGGCTGCGCAGCCGGCCATGTCCAGCCTCGGCGCCGTGCCAGGCCTCGGCGCGGCAGTCCAGCTCGACGTCCGCACCCGACCATCGACCGAGTGGGAGCAGTACCGATCCCCGCTGCCGCGCCCTGGCCGCCAGAGACCGTCGCGCCCCGGAGGGCATCCGGTCCACCCCGGCCAGCGCTACCAGACCCACCCCGTCGAGCAGCGCCGCCGCCACTGGTGCGGGATCCGGCCCAGGCCGAGGGACCAGCGCCAACCGCTGCAGCACCACGCCCGCCTCAGCCGCAGCCAGCACTCCGAGGTCGCCGACGCCGACCACCGCGGCCCAGGCTCCCTGCGTGGTGGCCGCAGCCAGCAGCGCGAACAGCAACGCCGTCGAACCGTGCACCGCGACCACCGACCCCCGGCGCAGCCCACCACCGGGCAGCAGCGGCGCCAGCGGTTCGACCACCGGGAACGGCGGCCGACCGCCGGGGACGTCGAGCCGATCGACCAGCGCCGACGCGGGTGTAACCGGCACCTGCTGCAGTACGGACGCGACGCTCCTACCCGCCATCCGGCGACCTCCTCCACACGGTGGGGTGCGCGCCAACGTCGAGCCGCTGGCAAGCCGCACCGGATCCGCTGCGGGGAAGACAGCGTCAACAGCAGTATAGAACACATGTTCGAAGACTGAAGGCTTTGCGCTGAATGGTGCGCCTCAGGCCGACCGGCGGGCACACTCGGCGCCGTGGCGGGCTTCGACTGGATCTCCTTGTGCACCGACTACGGCGATGCCGACGGTTTCGTGGCCGCCTGCCACGGGGTCATTGCGCGGATCGCCCCGCACGTGCGGGTGTTGGACGTCACACACGCGGTCGGGCCAGGTGATGTGCGGCGTGGCTCGGTATTGCTCGCCGACACGCTGCCCTGGCTGCCGGCGGCGGTGCATGTCGCGGTCGTGGACCCTGGGGTCGGTACGGCCCGGCGCGGGATCGCCCTGGTCAGCGGTGACGCTGTGCTGGTCGGCCCGGACAATGGGCTGTTGCTCCCGGCGGCGGAGGTCCTGGGTGGGGTGCGCGCCGCTTACGAGGTTGTCGAACCCGCCTACCGGCTGCCGACGGTCAGCGCCACGTTCCACGGCCGCGACATCTTCGCGCCGGCCGCCGCTCACCTGGCCATTGGCCTACCACCGGACGCGCTCGGCCCCGCGGTTGATCCAGCCTCGCTGGCCACCCTCCCGGTGCCGATATGCCAGGTGGACGGCGATCAGATCCGAGTCGAGGTGCTGGCCGTGGACCACTTCGGCAACGTGGCGCTGGCCGCGGGCGCAGCGGAGCTGGCCGCGGCCGGACTGCGAACCGGGGCAGCGGCGATCCTGCGGTGGCCTGCCGGCGTAGAGCCGGTACTGATCGGCACAACCTTTGCCGACGTGGCGCCCGGAGAGCTCGTCCTGCTGGTCGACTCCGCCGGGCGCCTCGCGGTGGCACTTCGCGGCGGCTCGGCCGCCCGCCGCACCGGCCTGCACTCCGGCACCGTGGTCGAGATCACCCAGTAACAGCAACAAGCATCCATGTGGCGCGATGGGGCATTGGGTTAGTGCGCGAAGTGGCGGGTGCCGGTGAGGTACAGGGAGGCGCCGGCAGCTTCCGCGGCGGCGATCACCTCGGGGTCGCGGATCGAGCCCCCCGGGTGCACCACGGCGCGGACCCCGGCGTCGAGCAGTACTTCCAGCCCGTCGGGGAACGGGAAGTACGCATCGGAGGCAGCCACCGAGCCGGTAGCCCGCTGGCCGGCTCGAGCGACCGCGAGCCGGGCGGCGTCGACCCGGTTCACCTGCCCCATCCCGATGCCGACAGTGGCCTGATCCGCGGCGAGCAGGATCGCGTTGGAACGCACCGCACGGCAGGTCCGCCAGGCAAAAGCCAGGTCGGCCAGGGTCGGCCCGTCCGCGGGTGCGCCGGTGGCCAGTGTCCAGGACGCCGGATCGTCACCAGGAGCGTCAAGCGCGTCCCGGCTCTGTAGCAGCAGCCCCCCAGACAGCCCCCGGAACTCGACACCGCCACGCTGCGGCGCCTCGGCCCGCAGCAACCGCACGTTCTTCTTGCGGGCCAGCACATCCAGAGCACCCTCGGCGTACGACGGCGCCAGCAGCACTTCGGTGAACACGTTGGTGACCTGCTCGGCCAGCTCGACGGTGACCTCGCGGTTGACCGCGATCACTCCACCGAACGCGCTCACCGGGTCGCAGGCAAGCGCCCTGCGGTGGGCATCGGCGACATCCCCCGAGCTGGACACCGCGATACCGCACGGATTGGCA
The DNA here is from genome assembly GCA_036389855.1 of Pseudonocardiaceae bacterium. GTDB lineage: Bacteria > Actinomycetota > Actinomycetes > Mycobacteriales > Pseudonocardiaceae. Next base: position 9,202 of record DASVWA010000071.1, on the reverse strand, counting down.
TGTTTGATGATCGCCACGCAGGCGGCGTCGTGATCATGGGCGGCCCGCCAGGCCGCGTCGGCGTCAACGTAGTTGTTGTAGGACATCTCCTTGCCGTGCAGCTGCTCCGCGCCGGCCAGGCCCTCAGCTGCACGGTGGCTCGCGGTGTAGAGCGCGGCTCGCTGGTGCGGGTTCTCCCCGTAGCGCAACGCCGCTGCCCGCCGCCACGAGGCACCCACCCACGAGGGGAACCCGTCATCCCCAGTTGCCGATGACCCCATCCAGGACGCCACCGCGATGTCGTAGTCCGCGGTGTGCCGGAACGCGGCGATGGCCAGCGCCCGGCGCTGCGCCAGGGTGAAGCCACCGGCCCGGACGGCGTCCAGCACATCGGCGTAGGCGGCGGGTTCCACCACCACGGCCACCGAGGCGTGGTTCTTCGCGGCAGCCCGCACCATCGCCGGACCACCGATGTCGATCTGCTCGACGCACTCGTCAAAACCCGCCCCGGCGGCAACGGTGGCCTCGAACGGATACAGGTTGACAACCAGCAGGTCGAACGGCTGGATGTCCAGGTCAGCCAGCTGGGTCACGTGCTCGGGCTTGCGGGTGTCGGCGAGCAGCCCGGCATGCACCCGCGGGTGCAGGGTCTTGACCCGCCCATCCAGGCACTCTGGGAAACCGGTGAGCTCCTCGACCGGGGTCACCGGAACTCCTGCGGCGGCGATCATGGTCGCGGTCGAGCCGGTGGAGACGATCTGGACTCCGGCCGCGTGCAGACCAGTGGCCAGCTCCAGCAGTTCACTCTTGTCCGAGACGCTCAACAGCGCCCGACGCACAGCCCTGCGAACCTCAGCGGTCACGGCAGCAAGACCTTTCGTCCGGTAACAGTGCACCCACAGCGGACCAACTCGGCGACGAGGTCGACCAGCAACTGCCGCTCCACGACCTTGATCCTCTCGTGCAGCCGCTGCTCGGTATCGCCGGGTAGCACGTCGACGGCCCGCTGGGCCAGGATCGGACCGGTGTCCACGCCGGCGTCCACCAGGTGCACGGTCGCACCGGTGACCCGGACCCCATGTGCCAGCGCGTCAGCCACCGGATGTGGACCGGGGAACGCGGGCAGCAGCGCGGGATGGGTGTTCACGATGCGCCCGCCGAAGCGCTCCAAGAACGACGGGCCCAGGATCTTCATGAACCCGGCCGTGACGATCAGATCCGGCCGGTGCTCGGCGACCGCATCGGTGAGCGCGGCGTCCCAGGACGCCCGGTCGGGATGCTGGGTCAATTCGGCGACGAAGGTGGGCAGCCCGCAATCTGCGGCGCGGCGCAGTCCTGCGGCGCCGGCCCGGTCCGCGCCGACGGCCACCACCGACGCGGGGTAGTCCGGCCCGGCAACGTCCAACAACGCCTGCAGGAGCGTCCCGGTACCGGACACCAGGACAACGACCCGAGCCGGAATCGGTAGGCGGAGCTGATGCACGGTCAGCGCAGGCTCCTGGCGGCAGGCGGATGGCGAATCCCCAGACTAGCTTGGACGCCGTGGGCGGCGCCGGAGGCAACCACGGTCTGATCGCGGCAGTGGTTGCTGGAAGCCGCCGACCGTGGGTGCCGAGCTGCTTGGAACCACGTTGAATCGATGATATCTCTTTGGAGTGCCCATGCCCGTCGAGCTGAACCATACGATCGTCGCAGCCCGCGACAAAAAAGCGGCCGCTGATTTCCTGGCCACCATCCTGGGGCTGGAGGTCGGCGCTCCTTTTGGTCCATTCCTTCCCGTCGAAACCAGCAACAGCGTCACTTTGGAATTCATGGACAGCGACGCAGACCAGATCGTCCCGCAGCACTACGCGTTCCTGGTATCCGAAGAGGATTTTGACGCCATCTTCGCCCGTATCCAGCAGGCCGATATTGCCTTCTACGCCGATCCCGGCCGCCATGAGGCCGGGCAGATCAATCACCACGATGGTGGCCGCGGCGCATATTTCACGGACCCGAACGGGCACATCCTGGAAATCATCACCCGCCCGTACGGCAGCGGTGAGGGCCGCTGACAAGCTGACGCGGTGAACGACTCAGGGTGGGTTGGACGTGGCGAGTTGCTCGCAGAGGCGGCACGCCGCGCACGTCGATACGTCGACAGCGCGGACCGCCGTCCGGTGGCGCCGACACCCGCGGCGCTGGCGGGTCTGGATCGTTTCGATGAGCCGTTGCCGGAGAACTCGTCGGATCCGCTGGAGACACTGTCGTTGTTGGACGAGGCCGGCTCGGCCGCGACTGTGGCCACGACCGGTCCGCGGTATTTCGGCTTCGTCAACGGCGGTACGTTACCGATCGCGTTGGCCGCTGGATGGCTTGGCATGGCATGGGATCAAAACGCTGCTTTGCCGGTGATGAGCCCGGTGGCGGCCCGACTGCATGAAGTCACTCGGAATTGGTTGGTGCAGTTGTTCGGGCTGCCGCACACCAGCGAGGCCGCGTTTGTTACCGGAGCGACCATGGCCAACGTCACGGCACTGGCCGCCGCACGGGATCATCAGCTCGCTCGCCTGGGGTGGGACGTTCAGCGTCAAGGCCTGTCGGGAGCACCGGCGTTGACCGTGGTGGCTGGGGACAAGGCCCATTCCACGTTGTTCAAGGCACTGGGCTTGATCGGACTGGGCCGGGATCGAGTACGCCGTGTCCCTGCTGATCGACAGGGACGGATGCGGGCTGAGTTACTTCCCCGTATCGAGGGACCGGTCATCGTGTGCGCCCAGGCGGGGGAGGTCAATACCGGGGCGTTCGATGCATTCCCCCAGATTGTGTCCTGGGCACGGGAACATGACGCATGGCTGCACGTTGACGGTGCCTTCGGCCTGTGGGCGCTGGCCGATCCCACCCGCCAACACCTCGTGACCGGCCTGACCGACGCAGACTCATGGGCCACTGATGCCCACAAGTGGCTCAATGTCACCTACGACAGCGGGATCGTGTTCGTTCGTGAGGCCGAACATCTCCGCCGCAGTTTCGCCTCCGTCGCCGACTACCTCCCCCCGGACAACGGTTTCGAAGCGATGCACCACACGCCCCAGTCCTCACAGCGCGCACGCCAGATCGAGATATGGTCGGTACTTCGCTGCCTTGGCCGCACCGGAATAGCGAATCTTGTGGAAAACGCATGCCGGCAGGCCCGCCGGATCGGTGACGCGCTGGCCCGGGCCGGATTAGAAATCCTCAACGAGGTGGTGCTCAACCAAGTCCTCGTTGTTGCCGACTCCGATGAGACCACCGACCGCCTGATCAGCGCCGTGCAAACCGATGGCACTTGTTGGTGCGGACCCACCAACTGGAACGGCAGAACAGCGATGCGCATCAGCGTGTCAGGATGGAATACCACTGACGAGGACGCCGACCGTAGTACCGACGCCATACTGCACTGCGCACGGCAGACCGGAACATTATTCGCACCGCGACATTGCTAATCCGGGCGCTGATGGGCAACCTGGTGCTCTTCGTTGTCAGGCGGATCGTCCTCGGGCACGCAGTCGGGTTCTGCCGGTTGCGCCTCGGTTTGCTCCTCGGCGCACGGCTCGGCGCCGGCACCATCCACCGGCAGCGGCACAGCATCCGTAGACAGCAGCGTGGCAGCGCAGCCGCCCAGCAACGTCGCGCCGAGCAACGCGACCGCGAGGGACCCCGACGCAACATCGACAGGATCGAACCTCGCTGAGCCCAGCCGCCCGCCGGCCAACGCCGCGAGCACCCCACTGCCGAGGGCGAGCGCCGCGGCGGCCACCCCGAGTACCCGCAGCCGCCCTGCCAAGTCGGAGGCAGCGGCAGCGCAACGACGTCCCATCGCAGCCCCGGTCAGCAGCGGAATCGCGAGCACGACGCCCCACCACGGCTGCACCGGGCCCTGCGGCAATGCGGCGAGCAGTGGTAACGCCGGTACCGACGCTTGCACCATCGCGACCGGGCTAACCGACAGCGCCCCGATCGAGAACCCCGACCCGGCCAGCCAGGAAAGCCCAGCGATCGCCGCGTTGGGCAGGTACCCGATCGACAGGAGGGTCAGGCCGAAAGCGCTGCCAGCGTCAGATCCCGACATCTGGAAGGCCTCCGGCGCGGACACGCCCAGACCTATCAGCACCATGGTGAGACCAGCGGTGAGCAGCACCGCCGAACCCCACGCGCCTATCTCGAGGCCGGGTCGTACCCAGCCGGGTGCCCGATGCAGCGCCGCAGGCAACAATCCGCAAGGCCGGACCAGACCCACACCGGCCGCGACGCCGGCGACCAACGCACACCAGACGGCGGCCTGCACGGGATCCGCGGTGATCGTCGCGGGGGTTGCCAACACTGCCAGGCCGATACCCGCAATGCCGTGGATCCCCGCGATCGCTGCGGCCAACCATCCGGCCTCGGCCGACTTGTGAATCCCGGAGCGGATCGCCGCCCCGGCCGCACCGCGGGCGACCAGCACGCCGAGAAGCAGCGTGGGAAGCAGCGGCAGGACACCGAGCGGAGCCCCGTCGATGACCAGGGGGACATGATGCGCGGCAAGCCATCCCACCGCACCCAGCTGAGCCACCCCCGCCATCACGCTCTCTGCACCGCTCGCGGCCCCGCTCGCGACACCGATCAACGCGAGCGCGGCGACGGCGGTGATATAGCCGACGACGGCAGGCAAGCACGCAAAGCCAACCGTCGCGCCCCAGTGGGAACGGGCGCCCTCACCTACTGGACCGCGAGGGGACGCCGGCAGCAGGAGGCTCACGGCTGCCAGCCTCGCAGCCGGCTGGCCCAATACTGAGCAGCATCAAACCGACGCGCCCCGGTGCCACCGGATTGAGCGACCCATCCGGCGCCCCCGGCAACGTGCGACTACCTCAGGACAGCGACTTCATGATCTCGCGCATAAGTTCAGCGGTCTCACTCGGTGTCTTGCCGACCTGAACACCGGCAGCCTCGAGGGCTGCTTTCTTCGCTTCAGCCGTGCCGGAGGAGCCGGACACGATGGCACCTGCATGGCCCATGGTCTTACCTTCAGGAGCGGTGAAGCCTGCGACGTAGCCGATCACCGGTTTGGTGATGTTGGCTTTGATGTAGTCGGCGGCGCGTTCCTCGGCGTCTCCGCCGATCTCCCCGATCATCACCACCGCCGCGGTGTCAGGATCGTCTTCGAAGGCCTGCAGGGCGTCGATATGGGTGGTGCCGATGACCGGGTCCCCACCGATTCCCACGCAGGTAGAGAAACCGATATCGCGTAGCTCGAACATCATCTGGTAGGTCAGCGTGCCCGACTTGGACACCAGACCGATCTTGCCGGGACCGGTGATGTCGGCCGGGATGATGCCCGCATTGGACGCGCCCGGGCTGATCACCCCGGGACAGTTCGGGCCGACGATGCGGGTCCGCACTGGATTGGCCGCCAGACCGGTCGCGCCGGCGTGCGCGCAGAACGTGGCGGTGTCATGCACCGGGATCCCCTCGGTGATCACCACGATCAGTCCGATGCCGGCGTCAATCGCCTCGATCACTGCGGTCTTGGCAAAGCGCGGGGGGACGAAAATCACGCTTACGTCCGCGCCGGTAGCAGCCATCGCGTCGGCAACCGAGCCGAACACCGGAAGGACCGCGCTCTGGAAGTCGACCGCCTGGCCGGCCTTGCCTGGGGTAACTCCGCCGACAACCTGGCTGCCCGCATCCAGCATCCGCTGGGTGTGCTTGCGCCCCTCCGAACCAGTCATTCCCTGGACGATGATCTTCGAGTCCTTGGTCAGGAAGATTGCCACGGTCAGACTCCCTGGGCAAAGGTCGATGCGGCCAGCTCGGCGGCCCGATCGGCTGCGGCGTCCATTGTGTCGACCATGGTGACGAGCGGGTGAGCCGCTTGCGCGAGGATCCGGCGACCTTGCTCAACGTTGTTGCCATCCAACCGGACCACCAGCGGCTTGGTGGCCGTGTCACCAAGGATGTTCAGTGCCTGCACGATGCCGGTGGCCACCTGGTCGCACGCGGTGATCCCGCCGAAGACGTTGACGAATACCGACCGCACGTCGGGGTCGCCGAGGACGATGTCCAGCCCGTCGGCCATGACCTGAGCGTTCGCGCCGCCGCCGATATCGAGGAAGTTCGCCGGTTTCATCCCACCGTGCGCCTGGCCCGCGTAGGCGACGACATCCAGAGTGGACATCACCAGGCCCGCACCATTGCCGATGATGCCAACCTGACCGTCAAGCTTGACATAGTTGAGGTTGCGGGCCGTGGCCTTGGCCTCGAGCGGGTCCTGGGTGGTTGAGTCGGCCAGCTCGGCGTGGCCGGGATGGCGAAATCCGGCGTTGTCGTCGAGGGTCACCTTTCCGTCCAACGCGATGATCGCTCCCTCCCGGTCGCGAACCAGTGGATTGACCTCCACCAATGTCGCGTCCTCGGCAACGAAGGCGTTCCACAGCCTCACCACGGTGTCGGCCACCGCCTCAGCCACCTCTTCCGGGAACCGTGCAGCGTGCACGATCTCAGCAGCCTTGGTGGTATCCACCCCGGACGTTGCGTCGACCGGCACCTTGGCCAGCGCTTCGGGCTTCGTTGCCGCTACTTCCTCGATGTCCATCCCACCCTCGACGCTGGCCATCGCGAGGAAGGTGCGGTTGGCGCGGTCGAGCAGGAAAGAGAGGTAGTACTCCTCGACGATGTCCGACGCAGGCGTGACCAGCACGCGGTGCACGGTGTGACCTTTGATGTCCATGTTCAGGATGGCGGCCGCATGATGTTGCGCCTCATCCGGTGTCCGGGCCAGCTTCACGCCACCTGCCTTGCCGCGGCCGCCCGTCTTGACCTGAGCCTTGATCACAACGGTCCCACCGAGCTCCGCAGCGGCGGCTCGGGCCTGCACACTGGTGGTGGCGACGCGGCCGGGAAGTACCGGGACCCCGTGGGCTTGGAACAGATCCTTCGCCTGGTACTCGTACAGGTCCACGCGGATCTCCAGGATGTGGTTCGGCCGGCCGACGGACCGCCCGACCCTATCCAGCCGCGGCTGGCAGCGGCCCGCTGGCGCGAGTGAAAAAGATCACTCCACTGGCGCGGCCACGGCCGCCCGCAGCCAGTGGATGATCTCGTGCGTGGTGGCACCCGGGGTGAACACCTTGGCCACCCCAAGTTCGGTGAGCTTCGGGATGTCTTCATCGGGAATGATCCCACCACCGAAGACCAGCACGTCGGCCGCACCCTTGCTCTGGAGCAACTCGATGACCCGAGCGAACAGTGTCATGTGGGCACCAGAAAGCACCGAGAGCCCTACCGCGTCGGCGTCCTCTTGCAGCGCGGTCTCCACGATCTGTTCCGGGGTTTGGTGCAGTCCGGTGTAGACGACCTCCATACCGGCGTCGCGCAGGGCGCGCGCGACGACCTTGGCGCCCCGATCGTGCCCGTCAAGCCCCGGTTTGGCGACGACCACCCGGATACGTTCGCTCATTTTCCCAGGCTAGCTTCCGGCCGGCCCTATCAGCACTCGTCAGCTGTCACTGACCGGGGTCGTTGGACTGCAGCCCGACTCCCACATTCCGACGATTAGACCGGCTGGATCGACCGCACGGCGCGCAAGAACCAACGCTGGCCGATACAGCCGGACGTATTACGGAACGGCGGCTTGCCCGTCGGCGTCGCGCTTCGTTACCTTCCCCCCGCTCACGGTCACGGTCCGATTACGGCTGGCGGCGGAACCGGGACACCCGCTATCTCCTCGGGGTTCCCGGGCCAGTGCCAGTACAAACTTCCGAACGGAAGGCAGGTCTTGGCTCGACACCGCTCCCCAGGGGGCCAACGACCATCCCCGGTACAAGAGGCAGCGTCGCGTCCCGGCCCCTCGGTTACCCGGGCGGCGCACCGCTTCACAGCACCGTCGCCTGCCGTGCGGGGCCGGGTGGTCGTAGCAGCCGTCGCCGCTGGCGCCTTCGTGGCCGCAGGCCAGACAATCGACAACCCGACCGCAGTGATCTCCGACGACGCCACCTTGCTGGCCTCTGCGCGCAACGCTTCGTCGGTGACAGGCATCGGCGGACCCGCCCCACCACCGGAGTACCTGCCCTTAACTCGTCCCACGGAGCCCGCTGCGGTCGAGGCCGTGCAGGCGATGGCCAAGGGGCAGCGCCTCGTCGAGCAGCGCGTCGCCCGCGAGGCCGAGGCCAACCGAATCCAGTTCAGCGCACCAACGAAGGGCACTCTCACCTCGGGATACGGCGCCAGGTGGGGCGTTTTCCACTGGGGTATCGACCTCGCCAACTCCATCGGCACACCAATTCTGGCCGCCGCCGACGGCGTGGTCGCAGAGTCGGGACCCGCCAGCGGTTTCGGCCTCTGGATACGCCTGCGGCACACCGACGGCACAATCACCGTTTACGGGCACATCAACCGCTCACTGGTCAAAGAGGGCCAGAAGGTCCGGGCCGGCCAGAAGATCGCCGAGGTGGGAAACCGGGGCAACTCGACCGGACCGCACCTGCACTTCGAGGTGTGGAACGCGGCTGGCCGGAAGATCAATCCACTCGTGTGGCTGCGTAACAACGGCGTTGACCTCTGACCGCGGTGCTCGCCTGCTCACTGGCCGGCGTCCGCCGGCCACCCACCACCCAGGTGGGCGTGCGCGGTGCGCCACACCGAGCACAGCGGTCGTCGGCTCCGCAACGGGCGAAAAGCCCGGTCGCAATGCCGGCAGCGTCCGCGGCGGCCGGGAACGTGCTCTGCCAGTAGCGTGCGCCAGGCCGTGGCAAGGGGCAGCAGCCGAGCCCGCACCGCTGGCCATGCCGCTCCTGGCTCGGCTCCACGGAGCAGCCGCTCGGCGTCGCGCAGATACGCCTCTACGCGCTGCCGCAGCACTCTGCGCAGCCCCTCGTCCATTCCGCACCCCCAGCATTCTAGTCGAACATACGTTCGAGAGCTTAGCCGGCGGTCCTGACATCGCTGCGCGCTGGGGCCGCGCTGATCAGAGATTCGCTGCTGTGGTGCTCGATGACCGCTGGAGCTCGATCGTGAACTTCCCTGCGTATCAGTGACCCATCCGGAAGGTCTTCCCAGGAACAGCAGAGCGTTAATACCCGAGGGGTCGACCGTGCAGCGCGATCAGCACAGCGGGCCCTACAACCGCCTGGAGCGGGTGCGCTCGCGCGACCGGATCGGCAAGTGGCGCGGCAGTGCAGTTCAGCGACGGCCTCGAGGCACGGCTGGCGTTCGCCGACCAAGG